>CANJNG010000015.1 GCA_947475205.1 Bacteroidota bacterium | reverse complement strand
CTCAAAGGTATTTTGAGATACTTATTCCCGATTCTCCTATTTTAATCGTTTAGGACGCTATTGATTCAGAACATAATGTCCTTAGTAAGCCAAATGAAATTTGTTTCCCTTCAATTGCGTATAGAACAGAATTTGGTGGAATAATTACAAAAATTCACTCTGAGACATATCAAAAATTGGTAATCAATAGCAAAATTGAAAAATGGTTAGAAGAGCGTGGAATTCAACATCCATCGGCAAATTCGTACATTGACCAAGAAATAGTTGGGAAGATTGACACTTGCATTAATAATCACACATGGCTCCCAATAATTAGGTTTCTCTTTAATCAATTTACAAAAGGGCTAATAACCGATAAACAATTTCAAAAGCTACAGGACATTAATTTATACACAACAAAAAATCAATTCGTCAAAGCAAAAATTTGCTATTTATCAGATGAATATCTGCCTGAATTATCTTTAGAACAAACAAAATTTGAAGGACATTATGTTTCGAAATTATATATACAGAAAAATGATAAAGTGAGTGAATGGAATACTTTCTTTCAAAGGATTGGTGTTTCTCAAAATATAGAAATAAAGCATTTTGGGTGGGTAAACAAAATAGATTTCAATGATATTTTTATTGATTTGAAGTATTTCGACGGGGGTGTAATAAAGGCCAAATCAATGCCAAATTACCAAGGGTACAGAATCACTGGAATTAATAATATGCACGTTCTTTCATATTTAAAGCTATCCACTCAATATGAGTTTTCAAAGATTTTTTGGAAACACGTTTCGACCAAATACGAACCCAAGGATTTTAATATTCAACCAAGCTTGGATATGGGAACATACAATGGTTATTGTTATTTGGATAATTACAATAAGTGGGCATTTTTAAATTTAAGTATTCTTCCAACAACTACAGGAAAATGCCTTAAAATGTCTGAGGTATTAATAAATGAATCTAAAATAACAGAGTTAGTTGGAGATTTCCTGCCAGTCTTTGATTGCGAAAAACCTTTGTCCGTAGAGTGGCGAAACTTCTTTAAATTTAAGGAATTGACTATTGAAGACTATTTATTTGTTTTAAAGCGAATTGCGGATTTGTCAAAATGGGGTGAACCAATTAGTAATTCTAATTTTAAAAGAATAGGAACTATATATAATATTTTGGCTGAACTACTTCCCAACATTTCTGAATATAACAAAAGTTATATTGCAGATTGGGCTTCAAAAAATACACTTTTAGCAACGAATGGAAAGTTTGAATCTCCAATAGAGTTGCACTGGCTAAAGGGGTTTTCATACACTTCGAAATCTGAAAATTTCAAGTTGATTGAACTACCATCATTTTGCAAAACAGAGTCTAAAAATTTTAGCGAATTATTAGAATTATTTAAAGTAAGTGTGATTGCAGAGGAGCAATTTATTTTAAAAGCGATTAACCCAGTTCCAGATGATAGTTTTAAGGAAAAACTTATTAGGCTTTTGCCTTATTATGTTTTTCTCGTTGATAGAACACACCGCATTTCTTTTTCTAAAGAATTAGATTGGATGTTGTCTGTTTTGATACAAACTCTTTTTTTAAAGGCTGAAATTAAAGTTTCAATTTCCATTGATTCAGAAATTATAGAAGGGCCAAATCTAAATGTTTATTATTCGGAGAAGGATCAGAGTATCTATTTCAATGGAGATTGGAGAAAACCACTAATAAGGTATAATATAGTGCCAGCTATAGTATCTTTACTAGGTTCTTACGGCTTGAATAAAGAATTATCTCTTTTGCTTGAACTTGAAGAAGTTGAAATTGAAAATTGGTTCAAAATGCAAGGGTATGATATAAAGTCAATAGAATTAACAACTAATTACATCAATTACATCCCAGTTAATAAGGAACCTCCAAAGGTTATTAGCACACTTGTTACTAATATTCCGAGACCAACATTCACACCTATACCAGTAAGCCAAACTAATATTGTTACAATAAATCCTGCAAATGAAACAATAGAAATTCCTGAAGAACCAAATGAAGGTTTTATTATTCCTGATGAAGAAGTTCGTGTTAAGATTGGTAAATGGAGCGAGGAAGCAGTTTATAAATATTTGAAAGATCTAAATATATACTCAATGATTACATGGGTAAATGAAAAAGAAGAAAGCAGGTTGCCTTATGATTTTTGTGTAATTGAAAATGGGGAAGAAAAATATATAGAAGTTAAGGGAACTCCATCTTCTAATAAAGACCTTTTCTACCTCTCAATAAATGAATGGCATCTAATGGCAAAGCAGAAAGAGAACTATTCAATTCTTAGGGTTTACAATTCAGGTAAAACAAATATTCAAATAAGGGTTTTCAGCAATCCCTTTGAGCAAATTGAAGAAGGGAAAATAAAAATTGCACTAATTGTATAATTTTAAACAAACTCTTTGCAAAAGCTATCCGACCGCAACCAATACGAAGCATTAGCAAAAAGCTAATTTCAATTGCTAATAAACCATGACCTACGAAGAAAAACTAAAATTGCCCCAATGGCAAGTAAAGCGAAAAGAGATATTAGAAAGAGACAATGAAAAATGCTCCAATTGCGGCTATTTTTGGACAGGGAATGCTTATTTTGCTATTCCGTTAAAAGAGTTTATTTTAGAATATAGAATTCAAATTTATGATATCAGAAATAAAGTGGTTTATTTCAATTCAATCCCTGAAGTAGAAGGTCAATCACACCAATTCGGACTTATTATTGGCAATTTCATTAAGTACTATCCAAAAGCAGATGTTGATCAATTCTTTCACGGTATTAATATATGCCTAGATAATAGCTTGGCAGATTTGTCAAACTTTGACAATTTATGGGTTGCTATTTCCATGAGCAGCATCGACGGAAATACTATTCGAAAAGGTATAATTACTTCCTACATCGCTACAATATTTGAAGCCGAAAAATATCCGGAGCTGATTAACTGCCAGTACAAACATCATACGTTGCATATACACCATAAAAAGTATATAAAAAGCAAAATGCCTTGGGAGTACCAAGATAGCGATTTAATTACACTTTGCAATCTTTGTCATCAAGAGCTTCATAAAACAGAAACTATTCCTATTTTCAATACACAAGGTCAAAGAATTGATAATGCGGAAATTTGTGACAGATGCAATGGCTCTGGATATTTAGACCAATATCACTATGTAGAGGGTGGTATTTGTTTTAAGTGCAATGGTGAAGGGGTTGATTTGTCAAATTTGTGAATTATAAAATCTCTTCCACTCCCATGCAATTTATCCCTTACCTGCAAAAGAGCCAATACCATCAGCAACAAAAACAATTTCATATTCTAAAACAATGACCTACGAAGAAAAACTAAAATTGCCGCAATGGCAAGCAAAGCGAAAAGAGATTTTAGAAAGAGATAACTACACATGCCAAAGAACTGGTTGTTTAAAAACATATCCAGAACACTTAGGGGAATTTTTATACAGTCAAGAATTATCTAAATTTATGACGAATACAGATGAAATTGAATGGAATTTAAAAAGTAAAGTTTCTGTGGAAACCAAATTTTTGGTTTTAGAATGTAAAATAGCAAATATACCTAATGAAACCTTTACTGATTATATACCAGTTATTTCTCCATTTCCAAAGGACATAGAAATATCAGATATATTTATTTATTACATTAAGCCAAAACCCGATTCAAAAAACACAGTAAAAATTGGCCTAAAAGCCCACTCAGTAATCTACGCAGGTTATAAAGGTTTGGTGCCATTATTTAACGTTCATCATAAAAGATACATAAAAAACAAAATGCCTTGGGAATATCCCAATAGTGATTTAATCGCTCTTTGCAATGTTTGCCATCAAGAACTTCATAAATCGGAATCTATTCCAGTATATAACACTCAAGGACAAAGAATTGATAATGCCGAAATTTGCGACAGATGCAATGGCTCTGGTTATTTAGATCAATATAGTTATGTGCAGGGCGGTGTTTGTTTTAAATGTATGGGTGAAGGTGTTGATTTGTCTAATTTGTAAATCAAGGAGCTTGCACCTAATCCATAATATTTTCACCATCATCGGCATTCTCACCACATTTGCTGCCTTTCTATTCTTTGTGCAATACCGCATTGAGTTATTCAAGGAAAACAAACTGAAAATAGAAAATATATTCAACCACAAATTAGCTGTTTATGCAAAAGAGCATCCACACATAAAGGAAATGATTGCCAATTTTAGCCAAAAGCAACGGCGATTGGCGGCCGAGGGCGGCAAAATGCTTTACGAATTTGAAGGTGAAAAGGTGTGGGATAGCAATAAAATCATTGATGATAGCCTTGTGTATGTTTACGTTGAGAAAGATTACAACAAACTATTGGAAGATATAAAAGCCTTTATAGCGAGCTATGAAAGCGACAAAAAATCAGCCGATAAAATTCAGGAAATGTTCAACCGTTACGATAAGCGGAAGAAGAGAGATAAAGATGCCGCTGAGCAGTCAAAAGTTTACAAGGAAATAAATAATTTGCAACGGAAATATCTTCATTTGCAATATGGTGAACAATTGGAACGCATACTCACTCACAAAGAAGTCTATTCAAAAGATCATGTTATTGCCGAACTCAAGTTCAATTTTGATATTTCTCATGAAAGTGCCAAAAGCTTCTTCAAAGAATTAACAAATTCCCTCTATGGAATAATTTATGAAGACCCCATAACTAAACTTTATAGGTGTCATAAATACATTGAGGAGGGGAAAGATGCATCGAATTAATAAAGTTTTTGGAAATATGAAAATTAAAAAAACAATTAAAATATTAGGACACCTAATATTTTCTACAATGATTATAGTATCTTGCAGAAACAAAGCCAAAGACATTCAACTAACGGACTTAAAAACTAATTGCGATATTGTAGAAGCATGGGAAGTTGTTTTTGATGAAGAAATATCAATAATTGGAGATAAATCGTTTGAAGATATATCTGACGAAGAGTCTATAAAAATAGGCCTATTGGAATTAAAGATTACTGAAATCAGTGGAGCTGGTTCCAAATTTTTTTCTTGGGAAGAAGCAAAGAAATGTTTTGGGTTTAAGAGAATGTGGAAAAAGGCGAATAAAGTTGGGTCATTGATAACTTGGCCATAATCACCCCACCCCGCTGCCTAAGGTGTTCGCTAAAAGCGGTTTATTAACCGCTTTTTTTATCCTATGTAATCTCTGAACCACAACAAAATTCCATGAATTTGTTTACTTTAGTGCCTCGAATGAACCTTAGTCAATGCCATCCTTCTTCAATACCCGAACCGCTATCAGCTGTAAAACGACCGAGCGTGCAAACTTTAACCAATAGCAGAAATAAAAAATGACTTTTGTATATTTACTACTTGTTTTAATAATTGTAAAATTATTGCATTCTCTAACTAAAAGTGATAGTGTGAACAATGAGGAAATGCATATTGATAGTGACGAGAATACGCCTGATTTAAAGCCTTCAATAGAAAAACCAAAAGAATTTGGAAAAAATAAATGGTTGTATCCAACAGATGAATATGGAAAAATGGAAAAAGGTGTATCAGGTTATGAAACAAGTTATCCAAAAGAAAAGAAAGAGGATAGAAAAATTAAACACTGAACTGTAATTTATCCTCGCTGGGCCTCCCTACGTTCGGTATCAAAGGCCTCCGGCCTGTAAAAGTAGTGCTAATTCAAAACAACAGAAGGCCAACCATTTTTTTAGTCGTTAGAGTCCCTAAAGTCCCCCTCCCAATGCCCCCCATACGGCCAACGCCCTCCCCGGCCTCGAGGTTTTTCGGTAGAAAACCAGAAAGCCTTTTCTGCGGCGGGCCTGTGCGTAAAAGAAAAACTGTTTGAGCCTTTTGTACTCAAAAGGCGAGTTTTTTTCTTTTGGAAAAAAAAGGCTTTCGCCAGTTTTCAACGAAAAGCATCGCAGCCTTGATTTTTTTGTAACTTTTTGCATCAAGGCAAAAAAGTTAAGAAATAAAAAATTCTAATATTCTGCTCCCGTTGGCGTGGGGCTTCGCTATAAGCAGTTTTTAGTTAAAGTGTTTTGTTTTAAATTTGAAACTAAGAGGGCTCTGCCGTTATCAACCGGATTCGTTGCACTGTTCCGTTGAGCCCACATCAAAATTCCTCCTTTGCCCTTTCCACCGCCCTTATTCCCAAGCCCAACTGCCTTTTCATCCCCAAATAAACCGCATCCTTCTTCCCCCTCACCTGACCAATAAAGTTAATGTAACCGTCTAAACGGTAAAGGAATTTAGTTGTATCCTCATCGTCAACACTGTGCTTTAAATGGAAATGTCGTTTTGTGGCTTCTTCAATTCCATTAACGCACAAATCATGCAGCATTGCACGCGTGTTCTTCAGCATCTTTCGGTCAACGTTTACTTTATCGTTCACCGTCAATCCTGTAACGGTTTGCTTCCTGTTTGAGGCTTTCATTCGAAGCTTCTTTTCGTTTATTCTAAAATTATGCTTGTTTATTATGCCAATTAAGTCCAATATTTCATCGTTCGTAATGGGGTAATCTGCCGAGAAGGTGAGGTCGTCGGCATAGCGAGAATAATAGAGCTTGTTTTCTTCGCAAAAAACTTTTAAGTCCCTATCCATTTCAAGGCAAATGAAATTAGAAATAACCGGAGAAGTGGGCCCACCTATGGGCAACCTTCCTTTATAAGTAGTAAGCAAGGTTAAAGCAGTGGCAATTTCGCGGTTAAACCCAAATAGCTGCGAACTAAACAAATCCAACACTCGGCTTGCCCTAATATTCGGAAAGAAATCCTTCAGGTCAATATTAAGCACAGCCTTTCGCTTAACGTGAATCTTGGCATTTTCAACAATATTGCAGGCCTTTCCCAAATAAATGGGATTAATTACAAAACCATGAACTTCGCTTGGTTTCACCACTAAATAGAATGCTTGCAACAAATAGTTCAAGCGTTTTTGAATTCCCTTTAATTCCCTATTCGGAGCAAATATTTCACGGACTCCCCCCTTCTTCTTCGCAATGCTGTATTCCTTGTAATCAGGAGAATTTAGTGCATTTTCAATAACCGTATATCCACTTTTCAACCGGTTGCAAAGTTCAATTGGGCTATTTATCGTTAAGAGCAATAAGGCATTCCTTTCGTAAATAGTGGTTGAAACAATAGTCTCGATGGTGAAATCATCTACCCCTCTATGAAATTTCAAGCCCTTTCTCTTTTCCAAAAGAGCCAAGGTCAAAATTTCAGAAGTGGATAGCATGGTTAAAAATGAGCCGTTGCAAATTATCTTAAATTGTCTCGGATACTTAGGAGTGGAACGCAGTGTAATGACGAAGTATCCGACAATCCTCTACCTCCACTTCTACGCGGGTTGCGGAACACAACCACAAGTCGTTAAAAATTTGACTCATAATTTCTATCGCAACGGCTCAATATTTTCAAAAAGGTGCATCATCATCAGGCTTGCTTGGGTTCAATAGCTCAGCCATTCTAGCTTCATCGAAACTAAATGAACTCACCTTTTCATCATAGTCTTCAAATCGTGTAAACTCTTGGCGGTATATCAGTCTTGTATCTCCCGTAGGGCCATTTCTATTTTTCGACAAAATCAAATCCGCAACACCAGCAGTCGAAAATCCATTCATATCTTCAGTTAGGCCATAGTATTCGGGCCGGTAAATAAAAATCACTTTGTCGGCACCTTGTTCTATAGCACCACTTTCCCGTAAATCAGAAAGTTGTGGTCTTTTGTCTCCTCCTCGCTGCTCTACGTTTCTGCTCAATTGGCTTGCAGCAATAACCAGCACCTTGTTGTCCTTGGCAATATTCTTCAGTTCACGTGTTATATAACTTATCTCCAACTCACGGCTATTGCGGCCGTGGTGGCGTGAACTCATCATTTGCAAATAATCCACAATAATCACTTTCACCCCCTTTTCATCAATTTGCTTTTGGCATTGAGCCTTAAATGCAGAAACAGAACCATTCCCACTGTGGGTAATAAATAGCTGTCGGTCTTTTACTACTCCTATCCTGCGTTCCAACAATTCTTGCTCTTTGGGTTTTAAATTATTCCGAACAATATGTTCATTTGACACCCCTGTAAGCGATGCCATAAACCGATTGGTCAACATTTCCTCCGTAAGGTCAAATGTAAAATACAGCACAGGCACAGTAAGCGAAAGATAGGAAGCAAGATTAACCAGCAAAGCAGATTTACCCATACCCGGCCTTCCCCCAATTACTATCAACTCGCCAAAAAACAAACCTCCTGTTATTTTATCAAGCCCATCAAAGCCACTTTTTAAAAAGTCATGCCTACCCGCATTAGCTTCCATACTTTGTAGCTTATCGCTAACCAATTCCACTATACTCTTGGGTTCGGTCACTATCCTGCTATCTATTTCCGATTCATAAATCAGATTCTTTAAATGACCCAATAAAGCAGCATCATCCTGCTTCGGATTAGCCATAATTCCTTCCAGTTTTTCTAATAGGTCACCTTTCATTGCCGTAAAAGTAGATTGATTAGAAAAGGGGAATTGGGGTGTTGAAAACTAAAGTTTAGGGTATCTGTCCCCCCCCTGCTCATCGTTTATAGTCTTGGTAATTGTTTACTATAGAAACTATGAGCTCCCTTAGGTCGGTTGCAACGAGGAGCTTCGAGAAATCGGTTGGAATGGCTATCTAAAGTTGAACCTATCTTTTCTGACTTAGATTTTTTTGATTGCCCGGCTGATGATGCATTAACTTTTGTCCCTAACCCGCATTTGCCCAATATGCATATAGTGGTGAAGGATATTAAGCCGACAGAAGATTTCAAGTTTCGCTTTTCTGAACTTTATTGGTTAAACGTCGTCAAGCTGGAAGAATATCTTGAAAATAGACGAGACGAAGGGGATGGCTCCTCATTTTGATTTGTTCATTAATTTTGTTTAAGCAATATTTGATTTTGTTCTAGCAACAATTGATTTCGTTGAAGCAACAATTGATTTCGTTAAAGCAACAATTGATTTTGTTAAAGCAACAATTGATTTCGTGACGACAACAATTGAATTTGTGAAGGCAACAATTGAATTTGTGAAGGCAACAATTGATTTCATTGAAGCAATAATTGATTTTGTTAAGGCAATAATTGATTTCGTTAAAGCAACATTTGAATTACGGGGAGTTGTCAAGTAGATTGTGTAAACAGTCAGGATGAACAATTCATCATTTCACATTATTTCCCCCAGCACCGGAATGGAATGTTAAATTTGCCGGATTAAGAAATGAGTCAAGGGCCAGAAATTGTAATCAAGCAGACATTAGCAATTGTAGATGCTGCGTTTACTCCTGCAGCAGTTGCTAATTACAGCCTGAGCGTATTAGTTTCTGCACATCGAATACAATTTGCAGTGCTCGATATTCAACGCCAAACGCTTTTGGGGGTAAAAGAATTCGAAGCCGAGCATCAGGATTTCTTCACCAAACAGGAATTGCTGCAAAGTTTAAACAACATCGAGCCTTGGTTAAGCCTTCCCTTCCATCAAGTAAAGCTGGCTTTCTTCTTTGCAAAGAATCTTTTCATTCCACATCAATTAAGTGCAAGCATTGATAAGCAATTACTGGTAAAGAATCATTTTAAGGTAGCATTTGCTGAATCATTGCAAACCTATCCTTTTCCACGGTTAGATGCAGATTGCCTCATGGCTGTTCCTCAAAAGGCTCTAGATTGGGCAAAGAAAACATTTCCTATTGCTAAGATTTTAGCACTTCCCGTTTGTTTTTTGCAAAAGAGTTTTTTGTTGGAGACAACCATCCACGTTTGGCTTGATGGCCGAAACATGATACTTTCGGTAATAAAAAACAAGCAAATGCAATTTTGCAATACCTTTTCTTATTCCACTCCCGATGAAGCTGCCTACTATTTATTGTTTACCTTGCAGCAATTAGGCGAAGATGCTCAACAAACTACCCTCGAAGTTTCCGGCTCCATTCACGAAAACGATGGACTTCATGAATTACTGAGAAAATATATTTATCAAATAAATTTTGCTCCTAAAACAGCAGGATTCTATTTTTCACCGGCCTTGCAAAGCGTCCCATCACAACAGTTCGACTTACTCTATTTTTTAAATCATTGCGAATAATCAGCGGAAAATTCAAAGGAAGAACCCTTCATCCCCCGGCAGGCTTACCCGTTAGGCCAACAACCGATTTTGCTAAAACAGCACTCTTCAATATCCTGATGAATCGTATTGATTTTGAAGAAACATCGGTTCTGGATTTGTTTTCAGGAACGGGAAGCATTTCCTTTGAATTTGTAAGCAGAGGATGCCCTCGCTTATTGGCGGTGGACAATGATTCGGGCTGTCTGAAATTCATCAAGGAGACATCCGCAAAACTCAACATAAAAGAAATTTCCACCACCAAGGCCGAAGTGTTTTCCTTCTTAAATCAAATAAGCGGAAAATTCGACTTAATATTTGCCGATCCGCCTTACACATTAGAAACAATCACTGAATTGCCCGATGCCATATTTGCAGCAAAGGTCTTGGCCGATGATGGTTTGCTAATTGTTGAACATTCTCCTCGCGTGGATTTCTCTACCCACCCGTTTTTCACCGAACACCGCAATTACGGAAAGGTAAACTTTAGCTTTTTTGAAAGCAAGTAATAAACGCTGTAACCCGATACTTCTTACATCGAAGTTCCGGAAATAAGCCCGAGTTGAACTTGTAAAAGTGTATTCATGTTTTATATGGATTTTGTGCAATGTTAGCGGTAGCCTGTCGTAATAAAGGATTTGTTTTGTCCTGAAATATGTTTTAAGACTAATTTCGCCCTGAATCTGCCCGATATGAATGTGCGAATAGTCCTTTTACTAGCTTTGATAGTTTGCTACTGTCAAGCATCGGCTCAAGATTCTACATGCCGCTACAAGGTTTTCAGAACCAATAGTCCGTTTTCAAGCATATCACCCGAAACAGATATTACAAAAGCAGGACTAAGCGTAGGGTTCAACCCCCCGACAGTATGGCTTAAAACTTCTATCACAAACCTGAAATCCGATTCAGTAGTGTGTTATTGGGTATTGGCCAATTCATACATTGATACAGTTGAATACTGGGAGAAGGGAGCTCATTATCCTATCTTCATTGCTCAAACCGGATTGGCTTTTCCATTCAGGACCCGCCGTTATGAAACCGAATGCTTTGTGCTTCCCATTAAATTGGCACAACATCAGCACTTTGAACTATTCACCAAATTGGGAATTCGGGCCGGTTCACTCACCACCAATTACTTTGTTTTTGATGAAAAGGAATTTGAAGATTGGGAAGGAAAGGAAACTTGGTTTAACGTTATATTTATGGGTATTTTAGTGAATGTGCTAATCGTTTCCTTGGTGGTAGCACTTTCTACCCGGCAAGCACTCCTAGGGTATTATGCACTCTATTTAACAGGTTTCATAATCTTTCAACTTCAAACAATGGGCTATGCTTACCATTATTTATGGCCCAATTACCCCTATTTAGCCTTTCTTGGAAAGGGGCTTATTCAATTGGTGGCTATTTTCTTTTTCTGGCTTTTTTGTACGCAAGTATTGAAAATTTCCAACCTCCGCGGCCTGTTTCCTGTAAGGTTAAGGAAAGGACTCTTTTACTTTATGCCGATAGCTATTGCAGCCATTGTGCTTATTAGCAATATAGGCTTTACTGATATTGCTGGAGTGGTAACTGTTTTCACCATGTATTTTTATCTCTTCTCAGGATTGGCCGAAATCATCTATTGCGTTATCAATAAATACAGACCGGCATATGGTGTACTCACTTCGGTGTCATTCCCCATTTTGGGAGCCTTTTATATTTTTGGAATTAATTTTGGCATAATACCTTATTCCACCGCCATTAACTATGCTTTTCCGATTGGCTATGTGCTGGAAGTAACCACACTATTGGGCTTCACTATTTACTTTTTGAGGCGACAAAGCCGTTTTCATTTTGTGCAGGAATTACGATTTTCACACCACAAAGATTATCTGCGAAAGATGCTCCCCGAATGGCAAAATCTTCATTCAAAAACAGATGTACAGGAAGCATTAAGTATTGAGGTTTCCTCACGCCACAATTTCCCCATAGAACTTTTAGAAACCGATTTTTCACAGTTAGAACAAATCTTACTGAAAGATAAGCGTTTTACAGACCACGAAATTGGATTGCAAAACTTAGCTAAAGAAGCTGGAGTTCCTTTTTCGAGAGCATCGCGGGCAATAAATACCATTGCAAAAAAGAATTTCTCCGAATGGCTTAATGAACTGCGGGTTGATGAAGCCAAAACCCTGCTGCTTTCATCGGCTGCCGATAAATATACCTTAGAAGCCATCGCAAGTATGGCGGGATTTGGCTCACGAACCAATTTCCATTCGGTGTTTAAAAAACAAACTGGTATTTCTCCCAGCGATTTTAAGAATCAGCAATAGCTATTCTGTATTTAAATGGTTTTATTCTAATCTCAACTCAGTCTTACGAGCCACTAAAACGATTTACTTTGCACGGTGCAGCAGGCTTCTATTTTATTGGTGGACGATGAAGAAAGTTTATTGGATATAATTCAACTCAATTTGGAGTTGGAAGGCTATACAGTTCACACGGCCATCACAGGTTCGCAGGCACTTTCTGAAATTCGCCGCCGCAAGTTCGATTTGGTTTTGCTTGATGTAATGCTGCCCGAAGTGGATGGTTTTACCATTTGCCAAACGTTGCGATTAGAGAATAATAATGTCCCAATTCTGTTTATAACAGCCAAAAATAGTAGTGAAGATAGGGTTTTCGGCCTCAAAATAGGTGCTGATGATTACTTGGCAAAACCATTTGATTTAGAAGAACTTTTGCTCAGAGTTCAACTTTTATTGAAGAGAAATAAGTCCTTTGGAAACACATCTGAATATGAATTTGACGGCTGTAAAATAAATTTCACCAGTTACGAAGTGCAGGATGTGAAAGGCCAACGCCACACGCTTTCCAAAACAGAAATTATGTTTCTGAAACTCTTGATAGAACGGAAGAATGAAGTAATAAGCCGCGACCAAATAATTGATTCGGTGTGGGGCTATAATTCCTACCCAAACACCCGAACGATTGACAATTTAATTGTAGATTTTCGGAAAATGTTTGAGCAAGACCCTAAAAACCCCAAGCATTTTATTTCTGTGAGGGGAGTGGGCTATAAATATTCAGCGTAAAGAATGTCGAAAAAGAAATTCGTTACCAACCTTGCTTTATTGCTGGCTCTCAATCTGCTGATAAAGCCGTTTTGGATTCTTGGAATTGACAGGGAGATTCAAAATTTGGTTGGTGCAGAAGAATATGGGCTGTATTTCGCCCTGTTCAATCTCAGTTTAGTAATGAATATTTTGTTGGATTTAGGTATTACCAATTTTAACAACCGAAACATTTCGCAACACAGCTTTCTGCTTAACAAACACCTGTCGTCCTTAGTGGTGCTGAAGTTTATGCTGGCCGCGGTTTATATGGTTATTCTCATCGCCGTTGGATTTGCGTTTGGTTACGATTCCCGAAAGATTTGGATGCTTTTCTGGTTAGGATGTAATCAATTTTTGCTTTCGCTTATTCTTTATTTGCGGTCGAATATCGCCGGGTTGCAGCTTTTCAGAACCGATAGTTTTATTTCAGTACTCGATAGGTTGCTTATGATTATTATTTGTGGGGGAATTCTGTTTTCAGCTAAAACAGGGGCAAACTTTACTGTAGAACATTTCATTTTCATTCAAACACTATGTTACACTATTACTGCCTTAGTAACCTTAGTAATTGTGGTGAAGAAGTCGAGACTGAAAAAGCTAAAGTGGAATCCGATAATGCTTCGGATTATTATGAGGCAGAGCTTTCCGTTTGCGGTGCTGATTCTATTAATGGCATTTTACAACCGAATCGATACGGTTATGCTACTTTATCTTTTACCCGATGGAGCAGAACAATCTGGTATTTACGCCCAAGCATATCGCCTTTTAGATAGTGCAAATATGATTGCGTATTTATTTTCGGTATTGCTGCTTCCGCTCTTCTCCCGAATGCTGAAGCACAAAGAAAAGGTAAGCGACATTAGTCAGTTAGCTTTTCGATTGTTGTTTATCCCTGCACTTATTTTAGTAGGCATAAGTATAGCCTATAATCGGGAAATTATGCTGATGCTCTATCCCAAAGCCGGCGAAGAGTCCATTATGATATTACCCTTATTGATGGCCTGCTTTCTGCCGATATGCTCTTCTTACGTTTATGGAACTTTGCTTACTGCCAATGGCAGTTTACGTGAACTGAATATAATTGCTTTCGTGAGTATGAGCATCAACGTAATTTTGAATATTATTTTAATTCCCATCCTAAAGGCACAAGGTGCAGCAATTGCAAGTCTATCCACCCAAGCGTTTAATAGCTTGGCACAGATGTTTATTGTGCGAAGCAAGTTCAAAGTAAAGACCGACTATTCGTTTATTTTCCTATTATTAGGTTATGCACTTCTTTGCATCTTCGGAATTTATATTGCTTCCAAATTTCTGCCTTTTGTTTGGATAATCAATTTGCTTATTTGCGGCTTATTTACAATGGCCGTCGCGTTTGCTACTAATCTGATTAGTTTAAAAGGGATTTATCGGATTGTGAAGGCGAAGGAATTGGAGTAAGTGTAAAATCTAAAGAACACATCTTTTTCCTATAAATGTTCTAATATTCTCTCCAACCTGTTAAAATTTTCTTCGTTTTTGTCCACTACAAAAGGCCTTAATTTCCCGCATTCATTGGCTGTTTCAAAAAGCATTTTAAAAACAATTTTTGTTTTCTCGGCCTCCAATTCTTCAAAAGTTGCAAGAACTTGAAATAGTGGTTTTGAATGGCGTTTCCACGCAATAAGTGAGGGTCTTTCTATTTTGATAAACTCACATTCGTTGGGGTAATTTCCTTTGTCTGGACCGTGCATAATGAAACTCCACCTTCCGCCTACACGAAAATCAAACTCACTAAACGTGTTAGTGAAACCTGCCGGGCCCCACCAGTTTTTCAGATGGTTAGGTTCGGTCCAGGCCCGATAAACAAGTTCTCTTGAAAAGTTAATTGTTCGCGTACTTACAATCTCACAGTCGGGAGCAGTAACTAAAATTTCTGTTGTCATTCATGAAGCCTAAGACAAAACAATAGTTACCAAATCTTAATCCGCTTGTCGGCAGCTACAAACATTTTATCGCCTTCTTTCACATCGAATGCTTTATAGAAAGGCTCGAAGTGCATCAAGGGAGCCAACACCCGGTATTCAGCAGGAGAGTGAGGATTGGTGTTTATACGCTGACGCATAGCTTCATCCTTCATTTTGCTTCTCCAAATTTGGGCATAGGATAGGAAGAAACGTTGGTCGGGCGTAAAGCCGTCAATGCGGGTAGTATCCTGACCTTGTTTGGTCATTTTAAAAGCATCATAAGCAATGGCAATTCCACCCATATCGGCAATATTTTCACCAAGTGTAAGTTCACCTTTAACGTGAACAGAATCCAACACTGTAAAACCGTTGTAAAGTTCTACCACGGCTTTTCCCTTTTCTTTAAATTTGGTTTCGTCTTCGGTAGTCCACCAATTACGCATATTGCCAACCTTGTCGTATTGTGCCCCTTGGTCATCAAATCCGTGAGTCATTTCGTGGCCTATCACCATACCAATCCCACCATAATTAATGGCATCGTCGGCTTGAAGGTCGAAGAAAGGAAACTGCAAGATTCCGGCAGGGAAAACTATTTCGTTGATAGTAGGATTGTAGTAGGCGTTCACTGTAGATGGAGTCATTCCCCATTCAGTGCGGTCAACGGCTTTGCCAATTTTACCTACTTGAAAGTCGTATTCATTGTGGCTACAGGCTATCAAATTGTTAAAGAAATCACCTTTACTGATTTTCACTTTGCTGTAATCTTTCCATTTGTCGGGGTAACCAATTTTCTTCAGGAAAGTGTGAAGCTTTTCTTTAGCCTGAACCTTGGTTTTATTACCCATCCAATCCAGATTATCGATTTTTACCTCAAATGCTTTTTGCAGATTGTTGATTAACTCAAGCATTCTGTTTTTGGCATCTTCGGTAAAATATTTCTTTACATATAATTGACCAAGGGCTTCGCTCAATGCGGCATCGGTGTTGTTAATCATACGTTCCCAGCGTGGTTTCAGCTGCTTTTTCCCCATGAGTGCTTTGCCGTTGTAATCAAAGCTGGCGTTTACAAAATCGCTGCTCAGAGCATTGGCTACTTCATCTAAATAGTGTGCTCTTAAATAGAGTTTCCAAGTGTCGATGGAGGTTGATTTCAACAAACCATTTACCGTACTGAAATATTTAGGTTGCCCAATGTTTACCGAATCTGTTTTAACTTTCATAGTGGCTAACATGGCATTCCATCCAATGTTAGGCATAGAACTATTTAGGGCAGATACAGCCGTTTTGTGGTAATTTGTTTGCGGGTCTCGTAACTCAACATTGGTAGAATGCGATTTAGCCATTTGCACTTCGAGGGTGTAAACCTGTTCTACATTATTTGCGGCGGTCTTTTCATCAACACCTGAAAGCGTAAACAGCTTTTTAAGATAAGTTTTGTAAGCTTCTACCACCTGCTTTGTAGCAGGGTCTTGGTTGAAATAGTAATCTCTGTCGGGCAAACCCAAACCTCCTTGATAAAAGGATGGGATATTTACAGCACTATTCTTTTCATCGGGACCAATATATATGGCAAAAAGTAATTGGTTTGCTGAAGTTTGCTCCTCGGCCACAAAATTTACAATGCCTTTGATATCTTTAATTTCGTCAATCTTTTTCAGATACGGTTTTGCAGGTTCGTAGCCCAATTTATCAATGGCCACGCTATCCATTCCCGAGGCATAAAAATCGGCTACCTGTTGTTCAATCGTTCCTTCTTTCGGGCTGGCTTTTGCTAAATCGTTAAATATGGTACGAAGATTCGCTTTAGTTCGGTTATCAATATCTAAGAAAGAACCCATTCCGCTTTCGGTTTCGGGAATAACGGCGGTTTTAAACCAGCCACCATTCATATAGTTATAGAAATTGTCGGCAGGCCTTACGGTGCTATCCATATTGGCTGTTATGAGAAATTGCTGAGTTTCTTTTTTCTCGGAATTATTACAAGATGAAAGGGCAAGCAGGGCAAGACCTGCCGGAAGAATTAATTTTTGCATTACGAATTTTGAAGAGGCGAAAGTAGGATTTAATTGAAAACAGAAAATATCGTTTCCCCTTTCAGAAATACCGCCTAAACAAACTATTTTTGCCGGATGAAACGCATTATTCTTTTGGGATTAACTTTTGCGGCATTGTTTATCCTTCTATCCGATTCGGAAGTTTTTGCTCAATGTGCGATGTGTCGGGCAAATGTAAAAAGCAATATTCAAAGCGGCTCTGGCGTTGGCTCTACGCTAAACCATGCCATCCTTTATTTAATGGCTATCCCCTACATTTTAATCTCCATAGTGGGTTATGTGTTCTTTAAAGAAAAGGTGGATAATTGGGTGATGCAAAAGCTGAATATACTTAAATCCGTACTTCGCCTTCGCGAAAAAGTTTCCCGATAACCATTAAGAATTTCAAGACTCTTCACACAATTCAACCTCCATTGTTGAAAGTTTTTTCGGTTAGCTTAATTCAAAGCGAAGTTTATTTCAACCTTTGCATCCTATGGACTTTATTTCTTACTTAAATCTAATAGCTGAAATCTAAAGTCTAAACATCTAACAGAATGTCTCAAAAACGCATCCTCATCACCGGAGCCGCCGGATTTCTTGGTTCACACCTTTGCGATAGGTTTATTGCCGAAGGATTTCACGTTATTGCAATGGATAACCTCATTACGGGCGACATCCGCAATATCGAACACCTGTTTAAGCTCGAAAACTTTGAATTCTATCATCACGATGTAAGCAAGTATGTCCATATCCCCGGCGATTTGCATTACATTTTGCATTTTGCCAGCCCCGCCAGCCCCATTGATTATTTGAAGATTCCTATTCAAACCTTAAAGGTTAGTTCTCTCGGAACACACAATCTGTTGGGCTTAGCCAAAGCCAAAAATGCCCGTATTTTGGTTGCCTCCACCTCCGAAGTGTATGGCGACCCATTAGTGCATCCGCAAACCGAAGATTATTGGGGAAATGTAAACCCTATCGGCCCCCGCGGTGTTTACGACGAAGCCAAGCGTTTTCAGGAAGCTATAACAATGGCCTATCACACTTATCATAAAGTAGAAACCCGCATTGTGCGTATTTTCAACACTTACGGCCCTCGGATGCGACTAAACGATGGCCGTGTGTTGCCTGCATTTATCGGTCAGGCATTGCGTGGTGAAGATTTAACCATGTTCGGCGATGGCAGTCAGACCCGTTCGTTTTGCTATGTAGCCGATTTAGTAGAAGGCATCCGCCGCCTGCTTTTCTGCGACTATGCACAACCCGTAAACATTGGCAACCCCAGCGAAATAACCATTCGTGAGTTTGGTGAAGAAATTCTGAAACTAACAGGAGCCAATCAAAAGCTCATAAGCCTTCCTCTTCCCACCGACGACCCCAAGCAACGCCGTCCCGACATTACAAAGGCTCGTGAAATATTAAATTGGGAGCCTACAATAAGCCGTGCCGAAGGCTTGCGAATCACTTTCGATTATTTCAAAACCCTGTCAAACGAAGAGCTTCACAAAAAAGAACACCGCTTTTCATAGGTAACTGAGCAGGATGAGGATGATTTAATATAAAGTACTACTATTTTGCAAAGTATCTGTTTGCTTTCATTCACGAAAATTTACGTCTTTTGCACCCCATAAACACTTAAACAAAAAAATGGAAAAAGAATACAAAGCCCACGAAAGTGCATACATTGATGAAGGTTGCACTATTGGAAAAGGAACAACCATCTGGCATTTCAGCCACATTATGAAAAACTGTACGCTTGGCGAAAACTGCAACATAGGCCAAAACGTAGTAATTTCGCCCGAAGTAGTTTTGGGCAGAAACGTAAAGATTCAAAACAACGTAAGCATCTATACCGGAGTAACCTGCGACGATGATGTTTTCCTCGGCCCATCAATGGTTTTTACCAACGTTACCAACCCTCGCAGTGCTGTAAACCGAAAAAGTCAATACTCAAAAACCCATGTGGGAAAAGGAGCTTCTATAGGAGCAAATGCTACTATAGTTTGCGGACACGACATTGGTAAATTTGCCTTCATTGGTGCAGGTGCAGTAGTAACCAAAAATGTTCCCGATTACGCTTTATTGGTTGGGAATCCAGCCAAGCAATTAGGATGGATGAGCGAATTTGGCCAACGCCTTAAATTTGACGAAAGCGGAAACGCAACCTGCTCTGAAAGTGACCAAAAGTATAGTTTAAAGGACGGAAAAGTGTCGAAAATCGAATAATGAACTTGTTGAAACAAATTTTTGTTTTCTTTGCAAAAATCTAATGAAAATCTAATGACTCGAATTGAACGAAACATAAAGTATGTAGTGATAGGCTGCGGCCACATTGGTAAACGGCACGCAGAAATGATACGCCGTAATCCCGAAAGTGAATTGGTAGCGATGTGTGATGTACGCCCCAAAAGCGAATTAAATATGGAAGTGTATGCCGACGTACCTTTCTTTAACTCAATTGAAGAAGTTCTTGAATCAGGACTTGAATTTGATGTAGTGAATATTTGCACACCAAATGGTTTCCACGCTGAAAATGGAGTTAAAGCTCTCGAAGCCAATAAGCACATTGTGGTTGAAAAGCCAATGGGATTAACCAAAGCAGAATGCGAACAGGTTATTTTCAAATCACTACAAGTGTCGAAGCAGATATTTTGTGTGATGCAAAACCGTTATTCTCCGCCATCGGAATGGATAAAAGATGTGATTGAGAAAAACCTTTTGGGCAACATATATTTGGTTCAACTCAATTGCTATTGGAATCGTGATGAACGCTATTACAAAAAAGGAAACTGGAAAGGAGTTCAAGAACTAGACGGCGGAACCCTATTCACCCAATTCAGCCACTTTATAGATATTATGTATTGGCTGTTTGGCGATATTAAAGATATTCAGGCCAAGTTTAATGACTTCACCCACAAGAACAACACTGACTTTGAAGACAGCGGTTTTGTGAATTTCAATTTCATAAACGGTGGAATGGGCAGCATCAATTATTCTACCTCGGTTTGGGACACTAATTTAGAAAGCTCCATTACCATAATTGGCGAAAACGGTAGTGTTAAAATTGGCGGACAATATATGAATGAAGTGGAGTATTGCCACATAAAAGGCTACGAAATGCCCACCTTAGCTCCTGCAAATCCTGCAAACGATTACGGTGGATACAAAGGTTCAGCAGCCAACCACCACTATATTATCGAGAACGTGGTAGATGTTTTGAAAGGTCGCAGCAGCATCACCACCAATGCCCTCGAAGGGTTAAAAGTGGTAGAAATAATTGAACGCATTTATGCTCTAAGGCCAAAGAATGTGTTGAAATTTAAGCATTAAGATTTCTCTATCCACCAATTTTATATATTTCAAAGCTATTGGACAATAACGATATTCTTAAAAAGTTGCGTGTTGCATTGCAGTTACGCAACGATGACATAGCCGAAATACTAAAATTGGTGGATTACGATATTTCTCCCTCTGAACTAAGTGCCTTGTTTCGCAGCCCCGACCATCCCAACTATCGAAACTGTGGGGATCAGCTTATGCGTAATTTCCTGAACGGACTTATCATTCACAAGCGTGGCCGATTAGAAGACAAGAAACCGGAGGAGTAATTCGGTTTTTACTCCTTCTCCTCAAATTCCAGCGTTTCCAGATTCCGCATATTGCGAAGAATCCAATTCTTACGTTTGTTTATATAAGCAGTAGGTTTTCCGGCATTCCACTTTAGCGGATTGGGCAACACTGCTGCAATTAAAGCAGCTTCGGAGGCATTCATCCGGCTTGCCGGTTTATGAAAATAGGCTTGCGAAGCGGCTTCTGCACCATAGATTCCGTTGCCCATTTCAATAACGTTGAGGTAAACTTCCAAAATCCGCTCTTTGCTCCATAGTGTTTCTATCAGGAGGGTAAAATACACTTCAAACCCTTTGCGAATCCAGCTTCGTTGCGGCCATAAAAAAACATTTTTGGCCGTTTGCTGACTAATCGTACTTCCGCCTTTAATAGACTTTTTGCGTTTTCGGTTATTGTTTTTCATCGCTTTTTCAATGGCGTTGATATCAAATCCATAATGCCCCAAAAACTGCTGGTCTTCCGATGCTACCACGGCTAGGGGTAGGTGTGGCGTAATTTCTTCATAACTAACCCAGTCTTTACTTAGCCTGATTGGGTCGCCATCGGCAACCTGCTCTACAAGCCTTATCAACATCAGTGGTGTGAGCGGCACAGGTATAAACCTGTAAACCAAAGTAACAAAAATTGTACTTACAAAAAAGAATAAAACGCCTTTCCAAATATACCCCCAAGCCTTCTGTAAGCCTTTTTTCATCGTTCTTAAAATGATTTGGGCAAAAATACCTTTACTGGTTGGATTTTTGCAACACGAAACATTATTACTTTCGCTAAAACTTTTTTCAATGAGAAAAATCATTTCCATCCTTACACTTTGTGCCATTGGGTTTGTGGGCTTTCAATCGTTCAGCCATTTCAAACAGGAAGACAAATGGGCTAACTGCTTCATTAAATACCGCTCGCTTTGGGGCGACAAATGCAGCAGTTGCCAGATGCAAACCAATACCTACAAGGTGTTTTTGCGAAACGATTGTGATGTAACCGTTGATGCAGTGGTGGCTGTTCAGGAAACTACCAAACGCTGGAAATACTATTCCTTCAAGAAACTTGCCCCAAAGGACAGCACCTCGGCTTATGCCTGTGTTGGCACCGGGAAATATATCAAGTTTGTAAAACCATCCGACAATATGGAGCTGATTTTACCCACCGCCGACCAAGTAAATGAGCAATACAAATAGTGCCCGAATGAAGAAAGCTATTTGGGGGTTTGGATTTCTGACGGTTTTGAGTTTTTCGGCGTGTAAGCATCCCGCCATCTTTGATAAAGATGAAGAGATTGTGGACGGTAGTTGGCTTACCACGCAAAAGCCGAAGTTTGAAGTAGAGATTGAAGATTCGCTTCAAAATACGAATGTTTATATAAATATCCGCAATTCGAGCTGCTATCCTTATCGCAATATTTTATTATTCATCAACACTACCTTCCCCGATGGAAAGGTTGCCCGCGATACCTTAGAATGTATGCTGGCCGACGATACCGGACGATGGCTTGGAGATGGCTTAGGCGATATTTGGGATAACCGTATTCTGTTTAAGAAAAATGTTCGCTTTCCGCAGCGGGGAATTTACAAATTTGAGTTTGAACAAGCCATGCGTTTAGACCCCTTGCCCTGCATTATGGATATTGGGATGCGGGTGGAGAAGAAGTGAGGGGAGTTATGAGTTATGAATTATAAGTTATGAGTGCTTTCAGCTAAATGATTAAAAACTTCCTAAAAGACCTATTTCTGATAACTAAAATCAGAAACAGGTTTATACCCTCGGTGCAGATTTCGCAGAGGCAGCTATACCACTACTATCAGGGGCTGAAACAAAAAGGCGAACTGCCACCCATTTCGGAAACGGGCTTTCGGGTGTTTTCGCAATTTGAAGAAGATGGCAAGCTGCTGTTTATTTATTCCATTATAGGCATGGATCCTAAAACCTTTGTGGAAATAGGTGCTGATGATGGTGTAAACAGCAACTCGGCTAACCTGTATTTCAATTTTGGCTGGTATGGACTGTTTATAGATGGCAACGAAAATGCCATTAAACGGGGCAGGAAGTTCTTTAGTAAATATCCCCATTCGTGGTTCTATAAGCCCACGTTTGTGTGTAGCAAAGTGCTTCGTGAAAACGTAAACCAATTAATTGAAAAGGCAGGATTCAAGGGCGAGGTGGGTTTGCTTTCCATCGATATTGATGGCAATGATTACTGGGTGTGGGATGCCATTACGGTTATTGAACCCCGTGTGGTAATCATCGAAACGCACAACGAATTCGGGTTGCGGGATATTGTAGTTCCTTACGATGCTAATTATTTCTATCCTGGAAAACACCCTGTTTATCATGGAGCATCGCCGGTGGCCATGAATAATCTGGCCAAAAAGAAAGGCTATCGCTTAGTTGGGGCAAATGATTTAGGCTCTAACTTCATTTTTGTAAAGAACGGTCTGGGTGATGCCGAATTGCCCGAAGTGTCGGTTGAGTCGCTTCTAAAGCATCCTTCAGTTACAGAGGGCTACAAGAAGTTTGAGGAGATTAAGGACTGGGAATATTTGGAAGTGAAATAGTATTCCACCTACGGCGGGTTGGACTAATGGGACGCGTGATGGTACTGATGAACTGATTGAAAACTGATTTTGCCCTAATGGGTATAAAAATTCTTTCGTAGAGCTGATAAATTTCTGCCCGACTTTAGAAATAAAAAATTTCCCATCTTTGCTTCAACATCTTAAAGATGCGATAGCAAAGTCATGAGTAACCTATTACCTGCTGCATTGCAAGCCCAGTGCAGCAAACTCGGCACGGGAACTTTTATACTATTTTCTATGATGGGTGGAACCCGGGGAGTATATGCCGTGTTGAGCATGTCAAAGCTAAAAAAGTGGAGCGAACGCACACAAAAGGTAAGGGATATACGGAAAGCTTGTATCAACAATACCAATATTACTTTTTCGGAAGAAAATATTGAAATGCTAAACGCGAAAGTGGATGCCTATCTGCTGGCTTGCACAACAAGTAAATCAACCCGAAATACTACCTGGACTAAGCTTTTGATTTTCTTAAACGGTAGATGGTTAACCTTAATTCAGGAAGCTGCCTACGCTAATCCAATTAAAGCTGTACAAATTATAGAGTCCTGTTTATACAGGGCAAAGGGATATTCACTACCCAGCAAACCCGGCATTAAAATTACAACTACTGTAAACCCCGATGAACTCTATTTGGTTGTATATGTAAAGCCATTGTTGCTTGAAGGTACCCGGGAAGTTGAATCAATGGAATATGAATACAGCCTTGACAATAAAAATTGGAAGCATGTACCGAATTCATATGGTGTAAAATCAAAATTTACGGCCAAAGGGCTTCCCCGGAAGACTACATATTACTTTCGGGTGCGTGCCCATTTTACTAAAGACAGGAACTCAGACTGGGTATATGCTGCACCCATATATCTGCCTTAGCATTAACATCATAAAATGAGCGAGGGAAAGGCTTTTATCGGAATAGCTTCTTCCTCACCCACTAAACCCTCTCCTTTAAGCGGAATAGCTTCTTCCTCACCCACTAAATCTTCTCCTTTAAGCGGAATAGCTTCTTCCTCACCCACTAAATCTTCTCCTTTAAGCGGAAAAGCTTCTTCCTCACCCACTAAACCCTCTCCTTTAAGCGGAATAGCTTCTTCCTCACCCACTAAACTCTCTCCTTTAGCCGGAATAGCTTCTTCCTCACCCACTAAACTCTCTCCTTTAAGCGGAATAGCTTCTTCCTCACCCACTAAACTCTCTCCTTTAACCGGAAAAGCTTCTTCCGCACCAATTAAAGATTCTTCTTTACCCAGAAAAGGTTATTCCCTAGTCCATTATGAATGAGAAACAGGCGATATTGTTGACGGGAAAGGTGGGATATTGATTGTGTTTGAAGAAGGCTTGGGCGGGAAGGATGTGGTTATAGTAGGGTTTGGCGGGCTGTTACCTCGTGTAGGTAATGCTTAAGTTGGATAGAGTGGGGGGAGGGTGGGGGTTGGAAGAGGGGAATGAATTTATTGTGAGGGTGGAATTGGATTGTTTGTAGTTTTGGGGGGAATTTTAAAAGGGCCTAATAAATTTCACATGAAAGTTTATTAGGCTATTCTTAATAATTATAATGACCAATAACAAATATACTGAAAAGGAAATACTCGAATCGCTTTATAAATCAGGCTATCTCTTAGAATCTGAGATTACCAAATCGCTAGTTGAGTTTGGCTTTTTTGTCGAATCAAATGTTAGTTCTCTTGATCCCTTGACTAGTAAAAGTAGAGAATTAGATTTGATTGCCGAATTTGATCATGAAGACAATGAAGAAAGATACAGGAACGAGATTATTGCCAAAGTTCGATTTGTTTTTGAAATTAAAAATAATAATGCACCACTTGTACTATTGACAAAATATGTATGGTCGCCTAATTCTCATATTTGGAATGGGTTGAAAGTTGCAGTAACAATGCCTAAACACCTTGAAAACTATTTTTTTCATGGATTTTATGATGTGCTCTTCAATAATCAACCAAAGGAAATGTTTACCCAATATTGTTCATTTAGTAAAAAGAATAATAAGGAAGGTGAGTTAATGGCTCATCATCCTGAAAATATATATTCAAGTCTACTAAAAATTACTCATTATTGTGAAGAATCAATTGAAGATTGGAATGATCCTGATAAAGAATACAATGGCAGCTATTTTAGAAAATTCCTTTATTTGCCAATCATCCTTATTAATGAAGACCTATTTGAATTAGAAACAGAAGACAATAATGATTATAAATTAAAGAAAGTAAATTGCTCAAGGCTTGTTTTTAATTATCACTATAAGCAAAAACCCAAAACAGCTATTATCCATATTGTAACTAAAACAGGTCTTAAAGATTTTCTTATTGAAGTCCTTAAGGCGGAAAAGGAAGTAGAAAAAAATATGCTTAAGGCTAAAGAAGAATTTAACGAGAAAAGTATGGGGAAGAAAAAATAGCTATTTCCAAAGGAGCCCATCTCTTAAGAAAATCAATTAAATCCTGTAAATGAATAATTTGCGTGAAAGTATAAGGGAAGCATGTTTTGACCTTGCGGTAAGTTTAATGTGGGAAAGAGATAATATAACTATAGCTGATATAGAAACTAACCTTGCAGAACTTCAAGTTATTACAGAGACATTTTACAATATCGCAATTTTTAATCTTGAAAATATAGAATCTTTAGAAGGAAAACCTGAAATACTGATTAGAGCTATTAAGTACATTGAAAATATTCATTCAATCCCGCCATTAAGAAATAATTTTGAATGGTTTGATTATACACTTAGAGCTGTTATTGAGATAGCATGTCCAAACAATAGACTTAGTAGAAACAATTTAGAGTTCCTTGCGGATATTGAAAATGGAATAGCAGATTATAGACGCAATGTATTAGATGAAGATATTTAATAGCGAATCACCCCCCATTCAGCCTTTATTCGCTGAGCGTTCAGCTAGACTCGGTATCCAGGCAATGCAATCGTTCAAACAAACAATTCAATAAAAATATATTTTTGGCATTCAAAACAACGTCATTGTGAAAAGCATTCCAAGAAAAAGGGACAAAATAGAGACCTTCTGCCTTAGTGTGGAAAGTTGTCTCGGAAATAGAACGTTGCCAAGATGCTCATCATCGGTAATTGAACAGAAAGACAAATAAATTAATCTAAACTATGTCTAAGAAATCTCAAAACAAACCTTCTGGCAAAGACTCTAAAATTAATGGAAACCGTCCACTTAGTTTTGCAGAAATAGAAGAAAAACTTCACACAAAATATATTATACTAAACAAGTCTAAAATAATTGGTCTTACAACACTAAATATTATTGTGGCAATCCTAACGACTTTAGCATCATATAAACTCATTGTCACGCACAAAATTGTCGGAAATTCATCTGCATTGTTTCCAAGTCAAGACAATTCCAATGAGCGTATAACGAAGTATAAAAAGAAGTTTGTTATTTGGACACCTGAATTTAGTAAAAAGCAATATTTAAAAATTGACTCAGTAGGAGCCGACTCAATTTTTCATGGTCAATTACAAAGTCTTTTCGGTGGCGGATGGACTAGATGGACTGTTGAAGGTGGTTGGCAGGATGGAGGTAGAGAAACTAGAGAAAAAGGGTGGTTTTATGAATTTGCAACAGAGAAAGAGGATATTCAAAAAGAAGACATTACAAAAATTCTACAGGATTTTTGGATCCAAAAATCTTGGTACATAACAGAGATACCTTTGAATTCTCAGCAACCCAAGTCAGATACTGCCGCTATTGGAATAACTACTTACGAAATAGGTTCAACCTCCTCTAAATAAAGTAAATGACATATAGCCATCACATTCACTCTCAGCGTAGCTATAACCGTTGAGCTTCTAGCTACATTCAGGAGAGGCACCAACATTGTATCGCCCTTACAGGGCTTTAATTAATGTTATTGTTATTTATTTCTACCATAGTATCAAACCTCCAAGCCTTTAAATACTTCAAAAATCAGTGCCCATCAGTCCCCTCAGCGTCATCAGCGTGCCCTAGTATCCCCCATTTCAAACTCCAGCTTCCCGCCATTAATCAGGTCACTATGATTCAGAAAGGATCCATTATGCTCCTTCCCGTTTAGTTTAATGGATTGGATATAGATGTTTTTGGGCGAAACCTTATTGGCAATGATTTCCAGTTTGATGCTTTTATCGTCGGGGTTGGGATAGAGGGTAACTTTCGGAAACAGGGGTGTCCCAATGGCATATTCGGTAGAGCCGGGCGTAACAGGATAAAAGCCCAGACTGCTGAAAATATACCAGGCACTCATTTGTCCGCAATCGTCATCGCCGGTGAGGCCATGCGGAGTGTTGTTGTACTTCTTTTTGCGGTAATGAGCCACTTCCTTTTGGGTTTTCCAGGGCTTGCCAATGTAATCGTAGAGGTAGGTGTAATGATGTCCGGGTTCGTTTTCGTGCCAGTAACGAAGTCCCCGGAAGTTTTTATCTAGCTTGGCTTCAAAAACGGCATTTCCACCCAGTAAATCAATTAAGCCTTTAATGTCGTGCTGCACACAGAAAAGGTAGGTCCAAGGGCCGCCTTCTGTAAAACCTTTTCGGGGATTTTTATACCATGTTCCGTCGGAGTTTCGGGGAGCCATCCTTCCGGTTTTGGGATTAAACACATTGCGATAGTTTTGGCTTCGTTTCAGCAACAATTCATATTCGGGCAGGTGATTGGCAGCCCGGGCAACCTGGGCCACACAGTAATCGTCGTAAGCACCTTCCAGCGTATTCGATACCGATTCGTTGGTTTTATCAATCGGCACATAGCCCAGCTTCTTCACCCAGTGCAGCCCCGCACGGGCTTCAATATTAGTGAAGGGTGCACGGTCGGCCCAGCGGTTTATGCTGTCGCCCGGCGAAGGCACCATTGCATCTTTCATGCAGGCACGGTAAGCCAATTGCAAATCAAAACCCTTCACGCCCTTCACCACGGCATCGGCCACCACAGCATCGGCATGTGTGCCAATCATTATGCCTGTGTATGTGGGGTTGGGCCATTTGGGCATATACCCGCCCTGTTCATACATCTGCAAAAGCGATTGCACCATAGGCCCCACATGCTCGGCGGCAATGAAATGCAGCAAGGGGTGTTGTGCCCGATAGGTGTCCCAAAGCGAATAATCATTGTAGGAAACACCCGCGTGAATGGTGTCATCAAAAGCACTATAGTATCGACCATATTCCGAAAACTGACGCGGAAAAAGCAGGCTGTGATACATAGCTGTATAAAATATTTCCATTTCCTTCTGCGAACCGCCCTCCACCACTATTCGGCCCAAATTTTCATCCCAACGGGTTTGTGTTCGGGCTTTGATTTCTTCTAGCTTAACTGTTGTGTCAGGTATCTCTCTCCTCAGATTATCGGCTGCTTGTTCAGCACTGATGAAAGACGTTCCCACCATCACATCCACAAAGCGGGTGTTGGGTTTAAATTTCACCCAGGCACCGCAATGTTTGCCCTTCTCGGTAGTTTGGCCGTGATGTAGTTCCCCTTCTTCCCAAGTACCGAAGCTGCTAATCTGCTCTTTAAATACAATGTTGAAAAAGCCTTTGAAATTGGGCAAGGGTGGCCCCAAATGTGCCGATTGCCTGTCGGTGTTATAACCTTCAACCCTGTTTGAAATAGTATCAATCGTTATAAAACCCGCCGCCTCCTGAGCTGCTTCTATATAGATAACAGGACTGGTATTTGCCGGAAATTCAAACCGCAAAAAGCCGGAATGGTCGGTGGCGGTGAGCTGGGTTGTAATGGTTTGGCCCCCGTCTGTTTTAGCTTTCACAGCATAATAATAGGGAGTAGAAGTTTCGTTTTTATGGCTGAACCGAAGCTTGTTGTCCATTAGCTTGGCGTTTGCATCTCCAATGGCGGGCTTTAGGGTTACGAAGCCATAGTCGCCCATCCACATAGCAGGCTTGTGCGATGCTCTGAAACCCCGCAAATTATGGTCCTTATATTTGTAATTCAACACCGCTATCCGGCTGTTTCGGGTGCAGGCTGTCCACTGGGTATTGCCGAATGGAGGGCAAACAAAGGGAGTGGTTCGTCCATGAAATATCCAACCTTTTGTCCCGATTAAAGGATTTACATAGTCGGACAGCGACTGGGAAAAAGCAGATGCACGGAATAGACAGCTTATAAAAATAACGGTAAAACCCTTGAATATATTTCTATTCATTTAGCCTTTAGTTGCTCAATTCTTACAATACACTCCCGATTCCTCTACCGGCAATTGGCTGTCGAGATCAATATTGTTCAACTGCTTATGTCTGCCCCAGCTAAACAGTTTTTCGAAGAAGGGAAGCAGTTTGCTGTCTTTTATCTTCTCGTAAAAATATACTTCATGCTCCTTTTCCTTTATGCCCATTTCGTAGAGTATAGTATCGTGTTCCGAAATGCCCAGGCTGTTGAAAAACTGCTTCATTCTAAAGTACTCACACACATTGCCGCTCTCTAATCTTCCGGCAAAGTAAAAGGGCATAAACCACCCGATTATATAGCAACTGAAACTAATAGCCTTCCCTACCACATGAAACCGAAACTCGTAATAAGTGGAAGGCTTTATGCCATAGCGGTTCATGATGTCCAATACCTCACTGCGATGCTTCCATTCATCGAGTTCTATTTGCCGGATTGCAGCCTTGTCTTCAGCATTCTTTACCGAGCCGGCATGTCCCTGATAAGCAAAAGCAGCGGCCTTCTCGGCAGAATAAGCCATCCTGATGAGGTCCACCAGTTCGGGATGATTTAGCTGCTTTGACATTAAGCCACAAAACTAAACGGAAAAGCTATAGTTTCTGATTGACCCTGAAAGGGTCGTATGTTTATAGGGAATTTTGTAATGAAATGATATTCGACCCTTCCATTTTTGGAAGGGTCGAATATTAACGGGCCTCTTTATAATCCTTTAATACCTTCTTTTAAATCAGCTTGAGTGCGTAAGAAATCCAAAAAAATGAACTATCCTTTACGGAGCATCTCCCGTTCTTAGTGCATAATTTCAAAACAAAAAATCATGAGAACAATTCTTCCCTTTGCAAGCGTGGTAGTATTATCCCTGCTTTCATTTAACTCGTTGGTTTCCCAAACAGCAACCACATCCATAGATGTAAACACTGCCGTAATGCCAAACCCCAAGCTGTTGCTGGGTATAACGTATGATTGCAGGTCAAGCATGAGCATATCAGGTTACGGTTTAGCCGGTTATCATAACACCAATGCAACGTCTATTTCCGGTATAGATAGTGTGTTTCATGACTTTCCTTTGTCAACTCTTCGCTACCCTGCCAATGGCATTGCTGGTGGTTTTCAGTGGAAGAAATCTATTGGAGCGGTGAATACTCGTCCGGGTGTAAAGCTGTTTGGAGGAAGTACGCCCGCTCAGAAAATGGAGTTTGGCTTCGATGAATTTATGCAAATGACCACAAGCCGAGGCGTTGACCCTAAAGATATACAAATTATGGTACCTATATATGATAGCACCGATGCAAATTTAACCGCCACGCAAACCACGGCAGCTATTCCGAATATGATACAATCAAACGCCGACTGGGTGGAATATGCCAACTCACCAAACGATGGTACAAACCCGGGCGGAGGCACAGACTGGGCTGCTTTGAGGGCAGCAAACGGGCATCCTCTTCCTTATGGAATCAAAATTTGGAATATGGGCAATGAACCTTACACCCCTAATGAATACACAGGCACCGGAGCCAGCAGCTATATTGCTAAAATTGTTCCCATAATTGATGGCATGCTGGCTATTGATCCTACCATTCAAATTTCGGTTACGGTTATCGGAAGACTTATTACTCCTGGCGGCAATTACCCAAACGGCAACTGGACTTACGAGGTGTTAAATTCCCCACTGCTGCAAAATAGAATTTACGCCCTAAGTTGTCACTATTTTATGACTGAAGATGTGGTTGGAGGAAATATTCCTCAAGGTGTTTCAGTCGTGAGTGGTGCCTTATCTACACTGGCAGCAGCTACACAAGCTAAAGGCTACAAACTTTTTGTGGGCGATCAGGCACACTACATTACATCCACATCGCCTACCCAGGCCGAGCAAGATTTAGCTATGCAATGGCAAGGGGCAAATCTTGCTGCCGATATGCTTCTAGCTATGAGCCAGATTCAAAACGTAGAACGTTCAAACTTTTGGGTGTATGGCTTAACTTCAGCAGTTTGGCATCCTATTCGGCGAAACACCAACGGCACTTATACTCTTATGCCTGTAGCGTCGATGTACAAAACCCTTTCTCCACTGTTTCTCGACAATTCTGTAACAACACTAAACACCTCTCCGGTGGCAAGTGATGGCAATCCCTATTCGGTAAGGTGCGGTGCATTTGCCTCAAACAATCTGTCGAGCTTGAATGTTATCGCTGTGAATAGAGATAAAATCAATACAATTCCGCTTCAAGTAAATGGTGTTTCGGGATACAGTTTAACCAGTGCAAGGATATTAACCGGAACTGACCTTACCGCAGAAGTGATTGATGAAAACCCGATTGTAGCCGATGGGAATGGAAATTACCAAATGCCGCCAATGAGCGTATTGATTCTAGAATATACCAACACCCTTGTAGGGATTGACAATCTGGGAAATGAAAGTAACCAAACCGTAATTTTCCCAAACCCCTTTACCACGTACACGATCCTACGGACAGACAATATTTTGAAAAATGCGACCATCACTCTTTACAATTTTTGCGGACAAACAGTAAGGCAACTAAATAATATCTCCGGGTATGAAATCCTTTTACACCGAGACAATTTGCCAACTGGAGTTTATTTCTTGCAGTTAAAACAGGGAAGCGAAGAAACTGTCATAAGGAAATTAATAGTAACGAATTGATAACGGTCTTTTGACCGCAGAGCGGTGGTAGTATGGAAGAGTAATCATACACAGTCAACCAAAGCCCTGTATGGATGAACACTAAAGCAGTGCTGCCTTGCAATGCTTGCATGGGTTTAAACCCGCTTTATGGATACAATTAATAATCATAACTATTAAAAAGAAATACATTTGTCCAATTAGATTTCATGCATATATACAATCATAATTAGACTACTAATAATTGCATGGGAGCAAACCGTAAAGTTCGTAAATTAGCAGAAACTGAATTCTAATTCCAAATGAAAGAACTTTTCCTCGTTGCCTTTGGTGGTGCATTCGGCAGTGTGCTACGTTGGAAATTATCCCAGCTAACTTTTTTCAATTTAGGGAAATTCCCAATTAATACATTTATAACGAATATTCTTGCTACCGCCGTTTTAGGAGCTGTAATGTTTTTGTTCGTGCGGCAAAGTGCTTTCCCAAAAGAAATAAAATTGCTTATAGCCGTTGGCTTCTGCGGCGGACTAAGCACCTTTTCCACCTTTAGTTTAGAAACCTTTGAGCTAATTCGTTCGGGTGATTATTGGCAGGCAGTGGCTTATCCTGTTCTGAGTTTAGCAGGCGGTTTGGTAGTGCTTGGGCTAATTGCAAAGTGGGCTTGAGAAGGATTTTCTAAAAGTTGTAATAAGGCGAAATCATCAAGTAAACCACAACCCCGCTAACGGTAACATACAACCATATAGGGAAAGCAAATCGAACTAACTTTCGGTGGCGGACTACATCCATTTGCAAGCCTCGGTGAAACGATAAAAGAATCAAGGGAAGCACTGCTGCTGCAAGAATTATGTGGGTAATTAGAATAAAGAAATACACATACTTTATTACACCCTCGCCGCCATAATGGGTTTCTTTAGTGAAGTAATGAAATACAATGTAGGAAACCAAAAACACCGATGAAATAAGGAAGGCAATCAGGTTTACCCGTTTATGTGCCTGAATATTTTTATTTTTAATAAAATAAAGCGATACCATCAAAAGCAAAGCACAAATGCCATTCAATATTGCGTTTAATTTAGGTAGAAACTGAACAAACGCAGGTGTTTCGATGGTAACTGGAATAATTTTCCGGTTCAATAACAATACCACCAAAAACACAAAAACCGAAATGCCGGTTACGATTCTAAATAAAATTTTATCGGAAATATTAAACATACTAAATCTTAGGTTTGCGGCAAAAGTAAATCATCTGCCTTGGGTTTTTGAAAAAAGTTTTGAAGGGATTTTTGAAAAGAAATATTAGAAAAGATTCATAGAAATCTCCAAAGTAAATCGCTAATCATTCTTTTCCCTTATTCGGGATTTTTACTTTCAGGAAAAATCTCGAAACTCGTTTGTCTTCCAATTCAAACTCAAAGTCGAGCGGGTAACCCGTTTTGCGACGCATATCCAGTAAGCCTAATCCTGCTCCACCTTTTGCGGCTTTTGAATAGGTTTGTTTTATAACAATATTGTAGAGAAATTTTACCGCTTCGTTATCAATGCTGTTTAGCTTCACTAACCTATCTTTGAGTTGAAGGGCTTTTTTATTTTCCAGCAAATTGCTACTCACCACAATAAAATGGTCGTTTTCAAACACTATAGCAAATTCGTGGGGGATTTTGTATTTCTTCGCCTTATCGTTATAGCTGTGAAACATCAGGTTTTGGAGTAACTCGATGCAAACATTTACCAATCGTTTCTTAACAAAATTCTCTGCACCAATCTCAAACAGCTTCACTTCTATTAAAGGAATTACCTTTATTAGCACTTTATTGGTCACCTTTCCCCTGAAAGCGAAAATGGCACTTTCCGCATCTAAATATTCGGCCCAGCTAAATTTCAAGAATTAATAATTTTACGCAAATATATAAGGCTTAACAGCCTCAAAACCTTTACTAAATATAGTTTTAAAGGGTAGAATGTTCATTGAAAGCAAAATCACTTTTTTTCGTTGAATTACAAAGATTACTTTTGCAGTAATGTTTTGTAAACGGTTTGTGGTTTTATTCTTTTTGATGGTGGGGATTTTCGCAGCAAAAGCTCAACCACAGTTTTGCGGCCTCACTTATGGCCAATGTAAAGACACTATCTCCCCCATTTATGTTGCTCCGTATTTGCCCAACGATGTTGCTCCTGTGTGTGGTTGCGATGGTAAAACCTACAGAAATATTAATTATATGTGGGCACAGAATTTATGCTTTACCCAATTTAATGGTCCCTGTGAAGAAGTATATATGTACATGACTCCGAATCCTATTTCGGGAACGCTCCCACTCTCATCTCCCATTGCGAATTTTACAATTTTTAGTCGATCATACAATACTATTTATTTTCAAGTAAGTGACATTTATGGGAATTTGTACATACGAGAAAATTATCCTTTGGATAAAACACCCCAAAATACATATGCTGGAATTCGAACTTTAAACCTTGGTAATTTACCAAAAGGTGTCTATGTTGCAAATGCTATTGCAGGTGGGCAAAGAGCCTTTTTTAAGTTTGTGGTGATGAACTAACTTAGGGCTGAAATGACAATATAGCCTCGTAAACAAAGGCCAAATCCTCATCAGAAATACAGTTAGGCGGTACTATATAAACAATATTGCCGAGTGGCCTCAGCACTATCCCTTTGTCAATAAAGTAAACATAAAGTTTATCACGAATTTGGTTTAAGTACCCGGTTTGTTCGGAAGTAGTATATTCTACCGCCAGAATAATTCCCAAGCACCTCGCAGTTGAAATAGTAGGGTAAGAATTGCTTCTTATCTTCTGAACAAATTCTTGATTTTGTTTTTCAATTCTTGAAATACTATCAGTGCATTCCTTCGATTTCAGCAATTCTAAACTGGCTATGGCCGCTGCACAGGCAATTGGATTTGCTGTAAAAGAATGTCCGTGAAAGAACGTACGGATATTCAATCCTTCTCCATCATTAAGCAAATTGCTTTCTTCGGCGAACGCTTGAAAAATTTCTTCCCTGCAAACGGTTGCACCCAAAGGTAAAACCCCGCCTGAAAGTCCCTTGGAAAGACAGATAATATCTACCTTGTTTTGCAGGTGATCTATTGAAAAGTACTTCCCTGTGCGGCCAAATCCGGTAAAAACTTCATCGGCAATGCAAAGCACATTGTTAGCTTTAGCAAGTGAAAGCAATTCATCTAAAACTGCCGCCGGATAAATATTCATACCAGCTGCACCTTGCACCAAGGGTTCAAATATAAAACAGGCCACATTGCCCTTTTCAACCAAATTCTTAAACGATTCCACCACATTTTGCCCGTCGTCTATAGAAATGAATTCCACATCAAACAAAAAAGGTTCGAAAGCCTGAGTAAAAATGCTTCGCCCGCCTACACTCATAGCTCCAAAAGTGTCGCCGTGGTAAGCATTTTCGAGAGCAATAACTTTGCTTTTCATCCTACCCTTGTTGTGCCAATACTGAAAGCACATTTTCAATGCAATTTCTACTGCTGTGCTACCATTGTCGGAATAAAATACTTTGGAAAATCCGGCAGGAAGCACTTCTAGTAGCATTTCTGCCAATTTAATTGCCGGAGGGTGCGTAAATCCGGCAAACATAATATGATCGAGTTTAGCGGCTTGGTTGGCAATAGCTTTCACAATTGCAGGATGACCGTGTCCATGCAGATTCACCCACCACGAACCAATGGCATCAATGTATCGCTTACCATCACTGTCAAACAAATAAGCTCCTTCTGCCTTTTCGATGACAATATTCAATTCACCCTGCCTGATGCGAGTGTAAGGATGCCAGATATTTTGCTTATCGGAAAGAGGTAAACTCATTGATATAGCTTAGTGCTTTTTAATTGAATTTTGTATTGAAACCCCCTCAAACTCCCCCTTTAAAAGGGGGAGAGCCGCTGCTATCCATTTTTCGCAATCCGAAATTTAATTTCTCGTCTTTAAGAAACGCTTCTAAATATTCAAAAACCGCATAAATTCATCGTAGCGGTCTTGTACATTATCGTAATCACTATGCTCCTGGACAGAGGAAATTACTTTGTAACTGTAGCGTTCAAAGGTTTGTAGCACGCCCGAAATCTCTACTCGGTTTAACTTTAAGGTTACTTCTATTTTGGTGCTGTCGGCAGTAGAAGATATATAACTGCTCAGTATTCGGGTATCGTTTCCTTCCACAATCTGAGCAATCTGAGCCAATGAATAGTCATTATGGTTCATTTCCAAAACAATTATTCCACCCGGCTCACCAATAGAGGCCATTTGGTTAAAATGCTGAACCAAATCGGCCAGACTAATTATTCCCAAATATACTTTATCTGTATTTAACACTGCTATTACCGTTAGCTTTTGTTCCGAAATAACCTTTATTACCTCATAAATATGCTGTTCTTCAAAAACAAAAGGCTGAGGAAGATTAGAAAACGAACTTCCAATTGGCTCTTCGGGTTCATTTTGGTCAATTATATCCGAATCGGACACCATACCCAAAAACTCTCCATTTTTCACCACCGGCAAGTGAGAAACTTTAAACTCCTCCATCCAGCCAAGTGCCATAAGACCATGGTCGCTGGGCTTTAGCGAAGGAATGAGTTCGGAAATTAGGTCTTTAGCTAACATGAAAATTACAGGTGCAAGAATAGTGCAAATGTTATTGGTAGAAATCAGGGTTACTCAGTTTTTCCTAAGATTGTGCATTAACCATAATTTAACCTCACAAAAAAAGCGGATTTGCCAAAACAGCAAATCCGCTTTTTAAAAACGTTGATGAAATAGACTATTTCTTCACTACTTTATATACTAAACTTTCTCCGCCTGCCGATAGTTTCATAAAGTAAACCCCATTAGCCAGTTCGTGAATGTCGTAGGTTTTGTTAAACGTATCTTTGTTTTTAATCAAATCGGGCATTTTAACCGTATTGCCCAACATATCGGTAAACTCAATTTTGAAATTGGTGATAGAGGCGAATTTTAATTCTACGGTTAACACATCTTCGCTTGGATTTGGGTAAACGCTAAAGTCTTTCAAACCATCAATTTGCTCAATACCATTGGCAACATAAGTAAACTCAATAATGTCTGACTGTACCACACAACCATTAGCATCTGTAGTTACCACATAATATGAACCCGATTTTTGAGCTAAATAGGTAGGGTTTGTTGCTCCAAGAATCAGTTGTCCGTTAAGATACCATTGGTAGCTTATAGCGGGTGATGATTGTAAAGTGTCTGCTGAGTAACTCACCGTTGGCGGAGTTCCAGTAAAGATATTCACCACTATAGCATTGGAATTGCTCGTAGGTGTACAACCCGCTTGATTGGTAACAACGCAGGTATAAGTTCCGGCAGTATTTACAACAATATTCTGCGTAGTTCCGCCTTGCGACCAAGTGTAGGTTTGAAATCCGCCCGGTGCAGTTAATACAACCGAGTTGCCTTCGCAGAAATTGGTTGGCCCATTAGCAGTGATTGTAATTGGATTTGGAGCAGAGTTTACCACAACGTGAACTGAATCCGATGTGTTTGTGCAACCATTGTTGTCGGTTACAGTAGCATAGTAGTATCCTGTTTGGTTAATTGTGGCAGTGTTTGCAGTGCCTCCAGATGGTAACCAGTTGTAAGAAACAAATCCTGTTTGTGTGCTAACGGCAGTGCTGTTCCCTGCACAAATATTCACTGTACCAACCGGGGTAACAGTTGGGTTAGGAAGAGCCAATACTTGAATCACAACGTTATTTGAAGTTCCTGTGCATCCACCAGCACTGGTAACGGTTACACTGTATGTTCCAGAATTGATAATGTTAGCAAAGGCCAAAGTGGAATTATATCCATTCCATTGGTATGAAGTGTATGGAACATCCGTAGTTAGAATAACATTATCACCAGCACAAAATGTGGTTGGCCCGTCAAGAACAATTTGAGGAGTAGGTGGTACATCGGGAGTTACTACAACGGAATTTGTGGCTTGGCATCCGTTGGCATACGTTACAGTTATTCCATAAGTACCCGCAGTTGCAATCGAAGTAGCTTGAGTAGTTTGACTGTTTGTCCAAACATAGCCGGAGGCAGCTGAGCTAGTTAAAGTAATTGTATTTCCTGCACAAACAGTATTTGCCCCTGTTGAGCTTGTGATTGTAGGCACTGCTGCAGGCAAAACAGTTACGTTGGTAGCAGTTGATGTAGCAGAACATCCATTAGTAGTTCCTGTTACTGTAATTGATGCAGCAGCATTTACTGTAATTGAAGGTGCTGTAGAGTTATTTGACCAAACGTAAGACGTTGCTCCGTTCGCTGTAAGCGTAACACTTTGTCCTTCGCAGAAGTTTGTAGTTCCGCTGGCAGTAATGGTTACAGGCGGTGGTGTACTTACAATTACAGTTCTAGTTTTAGTAGTGCTGCATTGAGTTACAGGGTCGTTGTATGTAATAGTAAGTGTATGCGTTCCAACTCCGGCAGTTGCCGGGTTAAACGATGTTCCTGTAACACCCAGGCCTGTAACAGTTGCAGTAGCCGGAGTAACTGTTAAGGTTACCGGGGCGGCTGTTGCACAATACGATGGAGCTAAGTTTGACAAGGCCAATGTGGCGGCTGGGGCTGCAAAAGAAAATGCCTGAGTTGCAAAGTTTGTCCAGTTGCGGTCTTGTGTAGTGAAAGTTCCGCTTGTTCCGTTTGCTACAGTTCCCATATCTTCCCAACGGGGTAAATTTTGCCAATGTCCTAATATTGGGAAAGTGCCATCATTAGCGGGTTGATAAAAGAATTTCAAATTAACTGGCCCTGTTCCGTTGGGTCGGCCAATCAGGTGATAGAAAAGCGGATTAACATTACAAATTGTGGTATCTTTTACCGACCTGTCCCAAGTTTCTAAGGTCGCATCTAAATTGGCCATTCTCACCTCAAAATCGCTGGTTCCCGAAAGTGTTGGAGTAATTTCCAAAGGGCGGTAGCGTGGAGTACCTGTGCTTGAACCTACCGGAAAAATATACGGAGCAATTGTATTCATACTTCTACTTAAACGGCCAAGTCCGGTGCTGCTTACGAATCCGCTTGTGAAAGTAATTGCGTTTGTAGCTGTATTGGTTACAAACATTTTGTTCCCATTAGTTGCCAATTCTAAACTTCCTAAATCAAGCGTATTGGAAACAGTAGCATTAATTGTTTGCGATTTAATACCAGTTCCGCTTTGTTTAAGGTTATAAAAGGTGGTAGCATTTGAACCTGTGATTTGCTGGGCAGCACCGTTCAGTTCTACCTGACTTTGATTAGCCGTAAATGTTCCGTTGTTTATCCAATCGCCGCCAACGAAGAAGTTTCCGGCTGCCCCTCCGCCAGTAATTGTTCCGGCATTAGTAAGGCTTTGGTCAATGTGAAAATCTCCTGCATTATCAATGGTTCCAATTGCATTATTTACAGCTGCGTTCTTTACCACCACCAAACAACCCGGCTTAATTGTAGCCGTTGAGCCGTTGTTGGTTACCAATTGTGAAAAGGCTACCGGCGAATACATCGAAAGCGATAAGGCCAATAGTTTAGTAAGGGTTTTGGTATATTTTAATTCCATAGTATATAGCAATTGTTGGGTCAGATACAGGACTTTTTATTTGAGAAAAGTGCTTTTAAAGCAAGCTACAATGATACAATTTTTTGTTAGAAATTCAGGACTTATTTTTTGTTTAATTAAATTGCACTTACAAGGGATTAAATGCCACCATAAAGGTCATTACATTTCCATCGGAATTGCTACATCCCAAGTCTGATGCCTGACTTTGCAAGCCGCCACCGTTTGACACTACAAATGTCCGCGTAGAACTGGTTTTGGTAGTGCTGCCACAGTTTCCGGTATCATCATTCGTAATTAAAACTACAATTTTTGCGTTCGCAACATTGTTTAAAGAATACCAAGTACCTACAACGCCACCTCCTTCATCTTTTCCGACAATTGTGAGTGTGCCTCCCGAAATCTGAACTTCTAAACTGCCCTCCACTGAGCCATTTACTGCTCCAACATCAAACATTAAATACCCATTAGTGCTTGCAGCATCATTTGAATTTACAATTCTGCTCCAGCCTGTGGTTGGGCTGCTATTTGTTTTTCTGAAATACAATTTCTGGTCAAAAAAACTGCCCGAAAACTGCATAGCATAGTTGTTTGCCGGATTATTGTGGCGGGTATCGATTAAATGCCACCAACTCGAAGCTCCAGCCGGATAGTTGCTCGGATTGCTTGTTTCGTAAAAGCCACTTTGAGCTCCGGAATTCCCCTGAAGCCCGGCATTATCACGGGTTTCTGTTCTTGAATCGCTATTGCCGTAAAAGAGTCCTCCGGTTAATTGCAAGCCCATACCCTGACTTTGATTATCAAACAGCCGGAATCTTCGTGAGGCAATTGTTAATCCTGTAAGAGTGGTTTGGTCTAACATCAAAGAACCTTCAGATTCACCCGAGTTGTGGAATGAAATACTGGCCTTATTTGAGGTAGAGGATGTTAATTCAGCAATATTTAGCGTAGCATTGTTTCCGCAACATTCATATACACCGCCATCTCTCGAAAAAGTTGATTTACCTCCGAAAGCAACAAATTTAGTTTGTGGCGAAGTGGTGCCAATTCCAACATTTGTTCCATCGTCATATATAATTGAGCAAACTGCTGATGTTCCGCTTGATTTTACAACAAAGTTAGGAGTTGCACAACCCACAGGGCCTGTAGCACCAGTAGCTCCTGTATTACCATCTAACCCTGTAGAGCCTGTTAGCCCTGTTGTTCCATCTGCCCCTGATGGACCTGTTGCCCCATCGTTTCCGTTGTGTCCATCATTTCCTGACGGGCCAGTTGGACCAGTTGCACCATCTAGCCCATTTGTTCCAGTACCGGCTGCTCCTGTAGGCCCGGTTACTCCATCAATTCCATTTGTACCTGTAGCTCCGGTTGGGCCAGTTGCTCCGGCTGTTCCTGCACCAGTTGCTCCCGTAGGACCAGTTACTCCATCAATACCATTAATTCCATTTGTACCCGTTGGGCCAGTTGCTCCTGTTGGGCCCGTTGCTCCTGTTGCTCCGGTTATACCTGAACCTGTAGGTCCGGTTACACCCGTAGATCCGGTTACTCCATCTATACCATTTATTCCATTTGTACCCGCTGTACCAGTAGCTCCTGTTGTTCCTGCACCTGTTGGCCCCGTTGCCCCAGTTACTCCATCAATACCGTTAATTCCATTTGTACCTGTTGCTCCGGTAGCACCCGTCGCTCCGGCTGTTCCTACACCTGTCGCTCCGGTAGCACCTGTTGCTCCAGTTGCTCCATTATTCCCATTTGTACCTGCTGTGCCAGTTGCTCCGGTTGCTCCGGTTGAACCATTAGTGCCGTTTGTTCCTGTAGCCCCTGTCGGGCCCGTAACTCCTGTTGTTCCGTTTGTTCCAGTTAGACCTGTTGGGCCTGTTGCTCCGGTAACGCCACCTCCCGACCCGGTAAGAAAAGTCCAGACAGTTCCATCAAAATACCAAAAACCATCTTGATTGTTGGTTTGATAAATTAGCAAGCCTGTTGCAGGAGTTGCAATTGCATTTTTTTGCACCTCAGTCATTCTGGGGATTAACAAACCCTGATTGGGAGAGTTAAGTTCTAAAAGAGAAGATGCATCGGGGGTAGCAGTTCCTATTCCCATGTTTTGCTGAGAAAATGCCGTAGAAGCGGTTAGCAATAGTGCACTTGAAATGCAGAGTAGAATTTTATTCATTGACTATTCTATTAAAATTGGGGTTAAAGTAAATACATATTTTTATTCGTTTGAAGGAATATTGACTTTTGGGATTTCAATTTTCTAACACAATTCAATTATTTGACAACAATATTTTTATGTCTTACCTTGGATTATTAGCTATATGGTTGTTACAACTGCCATTCTTAATCATTAACATTTTTTTGAAAACATTTTTGTTGAGGCAATGTTAAAGACTGTACATTTGTTGCAACAAATAAAATGAAATCCAAGCTAATTAAATCATCAGAACGCGGTGCTGCAAACCATGGCTGGCTAAATGCTAGGCATACCTTTAGTTTTGCAGGGTTTTACAATCCTGATCAGGTTCATTTTGGAATGCTTCGGGTATTCAACGATGATATTGTTGCCGGAGGAATGGGTTTTGGCACTCACCCTCATGACAATATGGAAATTGTTACTATTCCATTAAGGGGAACTTTGGAACATAAAGACAGTATGGGCACTCATTCTACCATCAGTGTAGGAGAAGTGCAAATAATGAGTGCGGGAACAGGAATTACGCATTCGGAATTTAATCACAATAAAACCGAAGAAATAAACCTTTTGCAAATCTGGGTGTTTCCAAAACTGAATAACATAACACCTCGATACGACCAAGCTTTCTTTTTGCCCGAAGATCGAAAGAACGCCATCCAAACTGTTGTTTCGCCGGGTAGGGAAGAGAATACGCTATGGATTAATCAGGATGCGTGGTTCTCGTTAGGCTCGCTCGATGAAGGTAAATCAGTTGCATATAATATTAAACGCAACGATAACGGTGTTTGGCTTTTCGTTGTCGAGGGAAGTGTTGAAGTAAATGGAATAAAATTAGAACGCCGCGATAGTCTGGGTCTTTCACAAACAAATGAAATAAGTATTAAAGCTGACAGCAACACTGAATTTGTGTTGATTGATGTACCAATGAATTAAATTATAATCAACTCAAAACATCTCCAATCTCATATCTCAAGTCTCCAATCTAAAAATAAATAAATAAAAACAAAAAAAATGAAATCAATCATTCTAACCGTTGCAGCCTTTGCTGCATTGTCTTTCAAAGCAGCAGACACTAAAAATTATGCATTCGATCCAAACAACAGCACCCTTCACTGGTATGCTACAAAAGTAACGGGCAAACACGATGGTGGCGTTAAGTTGAAAAGCGGCGACCTTACCTTGGTGGGAGATGATATTAAAGCCGCTAAATTTGTAGTGGACATGACCTCTATCAGCGTAACGGATTTAACCGACCCCGGCTATAACGCCAAGTTGGTAGGCCATTTAAAAGCCGATGATTTTTTCGGAACCGACAAGTTTGCCGAAGCAACATTTGTTTTGAAAAAAGCTACAGCAGGTGAAGCAGTTGCTACCGGAAAAAGCTACAATGTAGAAGGTACTTTTACCATTAAGGGAGTTGCTGCCGATGTGAGCTTCCCTATTACGATTGTAAAAGCCGGAAACCAAGTAAGTGCTATTGGTAAAGTAACTATCGACCGTACTAAATACGGTATTAAATATGGTTCAAAGTCTTTGATTCCTGATATTGGCGACAAAGCCATTGACGACAACTTCGATATTGATATTAAACTTTCTGGAAAAGCAAAGTAGTTTGTGTTTTAATTGGTTAAAAGCCGTTCTGGGAAACCGGGGCGGCTTTTTTGTTGGTGTGAGCATAGCAATATGGGAAGTTTTAAAAAGCTATTTCAATAAAAAAGCAAACCCGGCTATCTTCACGCGTTTAAAGACAACCGGGTTCTTAATTAATAAAAGCTATTATGCTGTTTGGCCGGCAGCATTGTCGCTTGCACCGTTTTTAGGCTTAGGTTGAGGTTTCTTGCGTTCGCTAGTTCGCGTTCCACCCACCTTTTCATATTCGTTGCTATTGTAGCCATACTTCACACCCACGCCTTGCAAAATGGTTTTGTTCGTCTCTCTTAGCACCTTTTCAAGTGCCAAAAGGTCGTTTCGTTCTGCATCCAAATCGCTTATGTGCTGGTTATACTTATCCAATCGATCCTGAAAAGTATCCACCTGAGCGTTGAAAGTAATTGTTGTGAGGCCGTTTCCTAAATCAAGGGCGGGGTCAACCGATTCCATACCCGATAATCTTTGGTGAGCCCTTTCAAGTACCAACGAAGTCTTCTTTATCCGTGACATTATCTTATTACACCTCCTTTCACCCGGGCTCTGGATAGGAGAGCAATACGGGATTTTTATTAAGTTAAACAATTAAACAGAAAGTAGCTGTGTAATCAAATTTAATTTAGGATTCGATAATGTTGAATTGGAGAACTTATACCGAAACAGCTTTTAAAAGGTTAAATTATTAACATATTTTTGCATTTTGTTTGCAGATGCTGACATTAGAGAATTCTTCTGAAACCCTTTACAGTAAGGGG
>CANJNG010000014.1 GCA_947475205.1 Bacteroidota bacterium | reverse complement strand
TCGGGGCCTACAAAGTGGACAGACGGAAAAAAAATACCATTTATCTCGAAGCTCTAAAAGGATATTCCACGTTAAGTATGCATCGGGGCTGTCATTCGTTATTCTTTCCGGGCGGAACAAGAAGCCGAAGCGGAGCCATTGAAACCAAACTGAAATTAGGCTTATTGGGAACGGCTTTAGAAGCCCAACGCCTCAACTATGAAAAAGCGGAATCGAAAGATAAGGTAAAGAAACTGTTTGTAGTGCCTGTGGTGATAAACTACAACTTTGTGTTAGAAGCACCCGGCCTTATCGATGAGCATCTAAAAATTAGTGGGCAGAAACGGTATTTCAGAGAGAACGACGATTATGCCAGTTCGTATAAATTAGCTTGGTTTATTTTTAAATTAATAACGGCCTCGAGCGAAATGGCTCTCACCTTTGGTCGCCCCACCGACTTGTGGGGAAACGAGATTGATAACCACGGAAATAGTTTGGATAAAACCGGAAAGCAAATTGATATTGAGCGTTATTTTTATTCGGGCGGAAAAAATACCCGCGATTTGCAGCGTGATGGCGAATACACCAAGCTTTTAGGATCCGACATCACCAAAAAGTATCTCAAGTATAACCACATTTATCCTAGCCATCTAGTAGCCTTTGTAGCCTTTGAAATATTGCGGAAACGCTACAGTAAATTAGATTTATTTTCTTTCCTGCGTTTAGATGAAGAAGATCAGGTAATTCCAAAAAAGGAATTTCAGGAAGTGATTGAGCAATTCATAGGGGTTTTGAAGCAGATGCGAGATGAAGGAAAATGTATGATTGACCGTCGATTTGACACCCATTCCACCGAACGCTTAATTGAACTCGGCATTCGACACCTTGGTGTTTATCACCCCAAACGCCCGCTCTTAGCCAAGAATAATGGCGACATAGTAACGCAAGATTTTAACCTTTTATATTTCTATCATAATAGAATGGAAGGTTATGGGCTGGGTAAGTTGGTGAAATAGTATTTACTTCTTAATCTCAATCTTCACCGCCGCAGTATCCTTCACCATTTCTTTCAGCTCTTCCTCACTGAAAAACTCATTCCCATTTACCGTAGAACTTTCGCTTTTTACGGCACTTAATGCCTCCACTTTTTCGTGAATTTCCGCCTCATCGGGCTTCATAAGCATTTTCTTTAAATCATCCTGATACAGCAAAACCGTAGCCCCAAGCAACATAAACATAGTGCCACCCGAAAGCACGAACAGGATTTTTGAAAATCTATCAATAAAGTTCGAAGACATTGTTCAAATTCGGGTAATTATTGATTGCAAATTAAACTGAATTTTCAATATTGTTGCACCCGTTTACAAAAATTGCGAAATATGCCTTTACCTAAAGCCTTTTATCTGAATCCCGACACCGTTGCCGTAGCTCAGAACTTATTAGGGAAGGAGTTGATTACAAATTTGGGCAGTGAAATTACTTCGGGTATCATCACCGAAACCGAAGCCTATTGCGGCGAAACAGATAAAGCATCACATTCTTTTGGCGGGCGGCGAACAAACCGAACCGAAACAATGTATGCCGAAGGCGGAACAGCCTACGTTTATCTCTGCTATGGCATTCATCATCTTTTTAATGTAGTAACTAATGAATCAGGAACGCCTCACGCAGTATTGATTCGAGCCATTTTTCCTTATAAAGGAATAGCCACTATTTTAGAAAGAAGAAAGCAAACGAAAGTTACAAAAATAACTGCGGGTGGCCCTGGCACGGTTTCATCCGCTTTAGGCATAAAGAAAACACATTCGGGACGAAATTTATTGAACGGCGATATAGCTATCGAAGATACCGGAATAATTTTCCCAACGGAAAAGATAAACGTCGGCTCACGCATTGGCGTAGATTACGCTGATGAAGACGCACTATTACCTTATCGGTTTTGGGTAGATTTCAATATTATAAAGGAGTACGTTAAAATTCCTGTTTAAGAATATTTAACTCCAAATTCCTGTTTGGGCAAAATCAGTCCTATCTTAACGGAATACATCAGGTAATCAGGTATTTCATGCGTACCATTCTTCAATTTCTCGAAGAAGAAATTCGCATTTATGACAAAAGAGCAATTTGTCTTCCGCTCATTGTAATCCAAAATCCAAAATAGTAATTGAATTCCTACCTTCGCCCCGCAAAATGACCGCCTCCAAAACTGCAGCCTTTTACACCCTCGGCTGTAAACTCAACTTCTCCGAAACTTCTACTATAGCCCGTCAGTTGGTAAAAGGTGGTTATCGTAAGGTTGATTTTGAAGAGTACGCCGATGTGTATGTGGTCAACACCTGTAGCGTAACCGACCATGCAGACAAGAAATGTAGAGACATTGTAAGGCGGGCATTGCGTAAAAATCCTGCTGCTTTTGTTACAGTAATTGGTTGCTATGCCCAGCTTAAACCAAAAGAAATAGCCGCTATTCCCGGTGTAGATTTGGTGCTAGGGGCCAATGAAAAATTCAATATTTTATCACACCTGTCCACTCTTGATAAGCAAGCCGATGCGGGTGTTCATGCCTGCGAAGTAAAAGACGTAAAGGAATTTGTGCCTGCATTTTCGGCTGGCGACCGCACCCGAACCTTCCTGAAAGTACAGGATGGTTGCGATTATTTTTGTGCATTTTGCACCATTCCATTGGCCCGCGGATTCAGCCGCAGCGAAACAATAGCCAATACCCTCAAATCTGTTAACGAAGCTGCCGCCACAGGGGTGAAAGAAATAGTGCTCACTGGTGTAAACCTTGGCGATTTTGGCAAGGCAAATGGTGAATCGTTCTTTGATTTGATGAAAGAATTAGAAAAGGTGGAAAGCATTCAAAGATTCCGCATTTCAAGCATCGAACCCAATTTGCTTACCGATGAGATTATTGCATTTGTGGCAAATTCAACAAAATTTGTTCCCCACTTCCATATTCCGCTTCAATCGGGAAGCGGTAAGATTTTAAAACTGATGCGTCGCCGCTATCAACGCGAACTATATTTAGCGAAGGTGCAAGCCATCAGAACCCTTATGCCCAATTGTTGCATCGGAGTAGATGTAATAGTTGGCTTTCCAGGCGAAACCGAGGAGGATTTTCAGGAAACATATAACTTCCTGAATGAATTGCCCATTAGCTATCTCCACGTATTTACATACTCCGAACGTGAGAATACCACAGCAGTTCGATTACCCGATGTTGTTCCCTCTGCCGAAAGACAACAGCGAAATAAAATGCTCACTATTTTAAGTGAAAAGAAAAAGCGTGCATTTTATGAAAGCCAAATAGGAAGTAAGTTTCCGGTACTTTTTGAGCAGGAAAACGATGGCGGAAATATGTTTGGGTTCACTTCTAATTATGTAAAAGTAAAAACCCCTTTCAATCCTTCTAATGTAAACACTATTTCAGAAGTTACACTTAACGAAATAGACTTCGATGGCACTGTATTAATTAATAACAGTATGTGAGGCAACTTTAAACCTTAAACTCGCAACTTGCAACTTTTTAATTTAATCCTATAACTCAAAACCACCCCTTGTACCCAACCATTTACGATGCAGTCCTTGATTTATTCGGACTTAGTATTCCTCCCTTAAAATTATTGCAAAGTTTCGGATTCTTTGTAGCCTTAGCATTTTTAGCCGCAATGTTCTCGCTTAGCAAAGAAATTATTCGACGCGAAAAATCGGGAATGCTCAAAGGAAAACTCGAAAAAATGTGGGTTGGAAAACCACTCGAGATTTCCGAATATATAGTAAGTTCGCTCATTGGTTTTGGATTAGGATATAAATTCGTAGGCATTGCTTTAAATTTTGCTGAGGCATCAGCAAATACACAGGACTATATTCTTTCAAGTCAGGGAAATGTAATAGGAGGTATTGTATTTGCAGCTTTAGCAGCCTATATCACCTATCGTGATGACCCTAAATACAAAGGCATAACTCCCGAAGAAGTGGAAAAAATGATAATGCCCCATGAAAGGGTAGGCACCATTACCATGATAGCCGTCGTTGGGGGAATATTAGGTGCTAAGATTTTTCACAATATCGAAAATCCCGACCAGTTCTTTGCCGACCCGGTTGGTTCATTAACTAGTTTCAGTGGATTAACATTTTATGGAGGTTTAATTTGTGCCGCTGCGGCTATCATAATCTATGCCCGAAAGAATGGTATCAAACCACTTCAACTTTGCGATAGCACAGCCCCCGCATTAATATTGGCTTATGGAATAGGGCGAATTGGTTGTCAGGTAGCCGGCGATGGTGATTGGGGAATTCCAAATGATGCACCAATGCCTCAGTGGTTAAGTTTCTTACCTGAATGGGTTTGGGCTTACAATTATCCAAATAATGTCCATCACATTAACCTGCAAGCCGATTTTATGTCAATGGGGCTTACTTCTTTAACAGGTAAAGCATTTCCGACCCCGATTTATGAAACTACTATGGCTTTAACCATTTTTGCCGGACTTTGGATATTCAGAAAAAGCTTTGTGGTTCCAGGGATGATGTTTTGCACCTACTTGGTTTTTAATGGAGTAGAACGTTTTTTAATTGAACAGATTCGTGTGAACGTACAATTTGAACTTTTGGGAATGATGGTAACTCAGGCTCAGGTAATATCTGCAAGCCTTATCTTCATTGGTTTAGCCGGTGTTGTGTTCTTAAAGCTATTCCCCAAAAAAGTAGATAGGCTGTAAAAGATTTTTATTCTAAAGTTCGTTATTTTCAAGAGTTGTTATACATTTACGCCCTTTACTTTGCGTATATTCCAACCCTGCAAAAGCAAATAAGATTTTACTTAACCTAATTAGTATTCCATTTAATTAATCTGAAAGATGAAACATTTCTATCACAAGTTTATTAACTACAATTTTACAATTAAAACATTACTGGTTTCGGTTTTAATTGCTTTTTCTTACAGCCAAAATACAAAGGCTCAATGCGGCTATAATGCTCAGGAAGAAAATGGAGTTTCAATAACTCCCACATGCAATAATCAAACTGCCAATGTGGGTAGTGGTGCGTTTCAACGAGTGAATGTAACAAGTGGAGTAGTTTATGATTTCAATACCTGCGGCTCAAACTATGATACCCAAATTGGTGGATATGCTACATCTGGTGCTTATGTAGGACTTTTTAATGATGATAATGCTACAGGAAATAACGCCTGCGGAGGTGGGGTAACCTCGGGTGTAAACTGGGCTGCAACTTTTTCAGGAGTTTTACATTTGCAAGTTAATACATCAAATTGTACGAACTGGCCAGGAGGGGGTTCAGCAGTATTAAATTACAGAATAGCTACGCCAACAACATCTACTAACGGAGGAAATAAATCAAGCTGCCCTAACACAGCTTCTGCAGGACTTGGCGGCAATACTCCAACAATTGGAACAGGAACTTGGACTTCGAGCAGCCCAACGGTTTCGTTCAGCAATACAGGTTCGGCTAATGCAACAGCTACCGGAACAACCCCAGGAACTTACACCCTCACTTGGACAATTAATAATGGAGGTTGCACAAGTGTCAGCACATTACAATTCACTGTTGATGCTCCAAGTGGAAGTATAGCAGTTGCATCCCCAGTTTGTGCGGGTTCATCAGCAAACATTACATTCAACTTCTCATCGGGTGCAGGGCCTTACAATGTGGTTTACACTGATGGAACTTCAAACTTTAACGCAAACGGAATTTCCAATGGAGCAACAGTTTCTGTGTCGCCAGCAGCTACTACTACTTATAGTTTGGTTTCTGTAACGAATGTTGGTACAAACTGTACACAAACAACAGCGTTCACGGTTGGGTCTGCAACATTAACAGTAAATCAAGCAGATAATTCGGCGTTCACTTATTCATCCGCAACGCTATGTAGCAATGGTAGCAGTGATCCATTCCCACAAATTACAGGTTTAACGGGTGGAACATTTACATCATCACCTACCGGATTATCCATAAATTCCAACACTGGACAAATTACATTATCTACTTCTACAGTTGCCGTTCCTTATGTGGTAACTTATACTTCAAATGGCCCTTGCCCAACAAGTTCAACATTTGCATTAATTGTAAATTCACCTCCAACGGTTTCGTTTACGGGTTTAAATACTTCCTATTGTATCAACGACCTTAGTGCGGTTACGCTTAATGGTTCACCCGCAGGAGGTACATTCAGTGGTTTGGGAGTAGTAACAAATACCTACAACCCTTCGCTAACTACTATCGGGAATCATATTATAACGTATGATTTCACAGATGCTAATGGTTGCACAGGCACTTCTACTCAAACCACACTTACGAATGGTTTGGCATTTGTAACGTTCTCCGGTTTAGGAACCGATTACTGTATTAGCGATAATACTCCGGTTACTTTAACAGGTTCTCCAACAGGTGGAACATTCTCGGGGGCAGGAATAAGTGGAAATACATTTACTCCATCAGGTTCAATTGTTGGACTTCAAACAATTACTTATACTTATGTTGATCCGAATGGCTGTACCAATGTTATAACCCGTCAGGTAAATATTAATGCTTTACCTACTGTGGCTTTTGCCGGATTAAATGCTTCTTATTGTATTGATGCCGCAGATGCCCCATTAACAGGCTTCCCAACAGGTGGCTCATTTACAGGAACTGGTCTTAATGGTACAACTTTCTCGCCTGCTATTGCCACAATTGGCGGACCTTATTCTGTAACTTATACTTATACCGATGGAAATGGCTGTGCTAATACTTCCACACAATCTGTTTCTGTAAATGATGTTCCGGTAGTTGCACTTTTCGGATTAAATGCTCAATATTGTTCAAATGATGCGGTAGTTACAGTTTCCGTGAGTCCGGCAGGTGGCTCATTAAGTGGTTCGGGAACTACGGGTTTAACTTTTGATCCCTCCTCATCAGTAATTGGATCTACAACTGTAACTTACTTATATACCGATGCAAATGGATGCGACAACACAGCGACTCAAAATGTTACTGTAAATGCTGCTCCAACTGTAAACTTTGGTGGTTTAGCTGCAACATATTGTTTGAATAGCCCAATTGCTCCATTATTTGGCTTTCCAACAGGTGGAACATTTTCCGGTGCTGGTCTTATTGGTTCAAGTTTTGACCCATCATTGGCAGGGTCTAATACCCATACTATTACTTATTCATTTACCGATGCAAATTCTTGTACAAACATTGCGACTAACTCTACTATTGTAAGTGCTACTCCAACAGTTTCATTTACTGGTTTAGCTGCAAGCTATTGTATAGATGATGCTACTCCAGTTACGCTAATAGGCTCACCTGCAGGTGGGACATTTAGCGGAAATGGTTTGACTTTAAGTGTATTTACTCCTTCTTTAGCTGGAATAGGCAGTCAGGATATTGCTTATGACTTTACCGATGCAAGTGGTTGCACGGGTACGGCAACTGTTACCACTATAATAAATGATTTACCTGTTGTTTCCTTTACAGGCTTGAATGCTACCTATTGTGTTGGAAATCCAGCTTCTGTTTTAACAAGTTCCCCCTTAGGTGGAACGTTTAGCGGAGCAGGTGGAGTTACTTCGGGTTCTTTCGACCCATCCATTTCTCTGGCAGGTAGTTTCCCCATAGTAGTGTCATTTACTGATGCAAATGGTTGTACGAATACTGCTACTCAAACCACAATTGTTAATGCACTTCCCACACCCCCTGTTGTAACACCTTCTGGTCCGCTAAATGTGTGCAATGGAGCTGCTACTACTTTAACCGCAGCATCAGGTTTTAGTAGTTACGTTTGGGCTGAAGCAACAGCAAATGTTGGATTTGGTGCTACTTTGGGTGTAACTCAATCAGGAAGCTACACAGTATCGGTAATAAATGCTTCCGGTTGCACCGCAACATCTGCACCAGTTCAAGTAACAGTTTCTCCCGCATTAGTAGTTGATTTAGGAAATGACACCTTGATTTGTACAGGTTCAAGTTTTATTTTAGATGCTGGTGCAGGATTTAACACTTATGTTTGGAGCAACGGTGGTTCTACAAATCAATTTAATACTGTTACCGCTCAGGGAATATACACTGTTACCGTTACAAATGCTCAGGGTTGCTCAGGAACAGATAATATTTCTGTAACATTAGGACAGCTTTTACAGCCTGTTCTAACTACAAACGTTAGCCCTACTATTTGCCAAGGAGATAGTGTTACTTTAGATGCTGGTGCTGGTTATGCCACTTATTCTTGGAGCGATGGTGGAAACACAATAACTCAAACAATCACCGTTGGTTTCTCTACTCAATTAACAGTTACTGTTACCGATTTAAATGGTTGCACAGGTACTTCAACCCCAACTACTGTTACAGTATTAAATCAGCCTGTTATCAATGTTAATTCGAGCGGCCCAACAGAGTTTTGCGATGGTGGTAGTGTAACACTTATTGCCAGTTCGGGATTTGTGCAATACGAATGGTTGCCGGGTAACGTTATTGGGCAAACCTTAGTTGTAAACCAACCCGGAACATATACCTGCACCGCAGTAGCTACCAATGGCTGTCATAACACTTCGGCTCCGATAACAGTTGTAGTAAACATGCCGCCAAATCCAGTAATTACTGCGAACGGCCCAACTACTTTCTGTAATGGACAAAATGTAATACTTACTTGTACACCAGGCGGACAAATTTATCACTGGACAAGTGGTGCAACTACACAATCACTTACAGTAACGCAAACAGGCGATTATGGTATTACAGTTGAAGATGGTAATGGCTGTGTAAATACGACCTATATTTTATCGCCAATCCACGTTGAGGTTATTACTCCGCACCCAATTCTTACTGTTTCAGTAAATACTTTCACAGTTACTACACCATTCTCTGCTTACCAATGGTACATGCAAGGTGTTGGGGGGGCTCCCGATGCGACAATTCCCGGAGCAAATGCACAAAGCTATTCGGCTACTGCAAGTGGAACATATTATGTAAAAGTTACTGATTCAACTGGGTGTTCGGCTTCAAGTACCTTAATAGAGCATACTTACATTAAACCAGAAGGTATTGAAAAAGCAAGTCTGTTCTCGGTATTTAATCTTTACCCAAATCCTGCTCAGGATATGATAACTGTAGAATTAGGCTTGAATGCTCCAAGTAATATTTCTATAACTATGGTAAATGCCAGAGGACAACTTGTTTTGCAAACTGATTTGGGTATCCAAAATAAAACCACTTTTAAATCGTTCCGTGTAGATCAATTAGCTGCCGGATTGTATTCAGTGGTAGTGAAAGCCAATGACCAAGTTCTTCGTTCCAATTTCTTAAAGGAATAGTTTACATCATTTCAAACTTAGCAAAGATTCAGATTGAAAGCGAAATTTGAACAAATACGCATAGCGAAAAGCCCTATCTGTCGATGGGGCTTTTTTTGTGAGATAAATGTAAAACCGCAGTGAGTATCTATTGCTAACGGTATCAAATAGTTTTAACTAATGAAAATATCTTAGAAAACTCTTTATTAGACCTCCTCCTCTCTGATTTAGAAGCAATCCAACACTAAGCCCCTTTTGGCTTCGTAACAAATGCCTCCTTCAAATATCCAGGTTCGAAATAAGCCAGATTTTCAAATTCACTTTTAAGGAATTTCTGTTCGGACAATTTTACCATTCCTTTTGATGAACACTTGAAAGTGGGGATGAAAGTTGCATTAGGATGGTCAATAAATTTTGAAGCCTTTTCTGCACCATTTCCAATAAAAATTATTGGGTTTGATTGCAATAAATTGGGGAATGAATTATTGGATAAATCGATGCACAGAATTTCCGTAATGAAATACCCCATACTATCACAAACAGCCGTGTAAACATCGTTTCGGCGGGCATCAAGCATTGGACAGATTAGAGTATTGGCTACTAAACTTGGATTTAATTCAAGATAAAAAGTAGCCATACATGCTAAAGTATTCACACTGATTAAAGGAATACTGAAAGGGTAGCACATCCCTTTAGCCATTGCTGTCGAAATGCGTAAACCAGTATAAGAACCTGGTCCCGAACTTAGTGCAATAGCTGAAAGTTCTGAGGCAGTTATTCCAGCCTCCTTAAATAGTTCATCAATAAATACCGCCAGTTTTTCGGAATGCACCATTCCCGAAAGCTGCTCACGAAGGGATACCAACTTTCCGTTTGCACTCAAACATACCGAACATACTTCGGTAGCAGTTTCAATATATAAAATGTAAGTCTGGGAAGGCATCACTAAATAGTCTGCCTCACGAATTCAATATTCGTCTTCGTTAAAGAAGAAGTCGTCCTTAGTGGGATAATCAGGCCAAATATCTTCGATTGTATCATAGATTTCGCCTTCGTCCTCAATTTCCTGCAAGTTTTCAATTACTTCCATCGGAGAACCCGAACGCATAGCAAAGTCAATTAATTCTTCTTTGGTTGCAGGCCAAGGTGCATCTTCAAGATAAGAGGCCAGTTCGAGTGTCCAGTACATTTGATATAAAATTAATCCAGTTTATTAAAATAAAGATGAGCTTTTTCGTACACCTATATTTCAGGCCGCAAAAGTATTATTATTAACACACGAAATACGTTTTTGAATAAAATTTAAATTCTTGGTTTCCAATTGGTTTCATTAATTACTAATTCTTTATGCAATAAACGGGCTAATATAAAAAGATAGTCAGAAAGCCGATTGAGATAAATTAAGGTTAATGGATTAATTTTTTCGTGATTATCTAAGGTGATGGAAACTCGTTCGGCACGGCGACAAACGCATCGTGCAAGATGGCAAAACGAAATTGAAGTATGCCCTCCGGGTAAAATAAATGATTTAAGCGGAGGAACTATTTTATCAATTCTATCGATTTCACTTTCCAAAAATCCAATGTCAGATTCTTTAATTTCGGGCAACAACATTTTCGACTTATTAGGGTCGGCAGCGAAGAGAGAACCAATAGTAAACAATCGGTCTTGAATTTCTGCTAAAACTAAAGATGAAACCTCGCTATTACAAACATCCTTTACTAAACCAATGCACGAGTTTAGTTCGTCAATAGTGCCATAGGCTTCAATGCGGTAATGATCTTTGCTAACCCTAGTACCTCCAATTAAAGAGGTTTGCCCCTTATCGCCTGTTTTAGTGTAAATCTTGAAACTCATGGCTAAACCGGTTGGGTTTAGTTTTTATACTTTCTAACTTCTAAGTCAAACAGCGTGGCCGTGATGGTTATATCCACATTTTTGAAATAGAATATCCCGCCCCAGTTCCAGGTTTTCTTTTCGTAAACTGATACTTGTCCTGCATTGTTTACAATAAAGCGGTAAAGTTTATACTCTTTTTCCTGAATGGTTTCTTCGGTTACACCATTTGGATATACGCTTGACAACTGGCTCAGGAATTTCTCTCTACGCTCTTTTTCCGATAGTGCAGAGTTATCTTTTTCAGCTAAAGCAGCTTCAAAACGTTTTTTACGTTCTTCTTCGCTAAGCTTTTCACCCGATTGTTGCTTTGCAAGGTAGGCAGCGGTGGACGCATTACGAATAGAATCCTGTGCGGCCTTTTCTTTTGTGTAAGCCAGTTTTGCCGCTTCTTCTCTGGCTCGCTTATCGGCTTCAATTTTAGCTAGTCTATCCTGTTCCAATTTAAATTTAGCTTCTGCATCGGCTTTAGCTTTTGCAATAGCTGCTTCTTTAGCCGAATTTTCAGCGGCAATTTTAGCATCAGCTTCGGCTTTGAATTTTGCTTTCTCGGCTGCATCAGCAAGTGCCTTAGCTGTAGCATCGGCTTTAGCTTTGGCTATTGCAGCTTCGCGAGCAGCTTGGTCGGCTTCGGCTTTTGCTTTAGCATCTGCTTGTGCTTTGGCTATGCGGTCAGCTTCAGCTTTTGCTTTAGCATCAGCCTCTGCTTTGGCTAAACGTTCGGCTTCTGCTTTGGCTTGTGCTTCGGCATCTAAACGGGCTTTTGCATCAGCTTTAGCCTTTTCTAAACGAGCTGCGGCAGCCAATTTCTCTGCCTCAGCTTTGGCTTTTGCATCTGCAATTTGGCGAGCTCTTTCTTCGGCAGCTTCTCTGTCTGCTTTTGCTTTAGCTTCTGCAAGTGCATCGGCTTTTGCTTTAGTTTCAGCAAATATTCTTGCTTTTTCTGCGGCAGCTAAACGATCTGATTCCGCTTTAGCGGCTCTATCTTTTTCAATTTTAGCTAAACGCTCGGCCTCTGCTGCCGATTTAGCTTCTGCAATGGCTTTAGCAGCTTGCTCTTTAGCAATTTTCTCGTTTTCGGCACGTTCTTTTGTGGCGGCTTCTTCACGAGCTTTTTCTTCTGCGGCTAAGGCTAAGGCTTGTGCTTTAGCTATCCGTACTTGTTCTTCTTTTGCCAATCTGTCGGCTTCGGCTTTGGCCTGTTCGGCTTTATAACGCTCTGCTGCGGCCAATTTAGCTTGTGATTCTGCTTCTTTTTGTTTACGTTCTTCTTCTGATTTAGCTGCTTTTGCTTCTGCTGCTAACCTGAGCGATGATTCTCTGTCAGCTTTTTCCCTTTCTTCTCTGGCCAGCCGTTCTGCTTCCAAAATAGCTTTTTGTTCGGCAGCCATCCTGGCTGATTCTTGTTTAGCTTGTCGTTCCTTTTCAGCTTCTGCCAAACGTTGGTCTTCAAATTTATTCTTCTCAGCTGAAGCCAATTCGCTATCACGTTGTTTTTGCAAGGCTGCAGCTTCTTTAGCTTGACGTTCGGCAGCGGTTTTGGCTTCTCTTGCTTCGGCCTCTAAACGTAGCTGATCGTTTCGGGAGCTACGTTCCTTTTCAGCTTGCTCTTTTCTATTCGCTTCAAATTGTGTTTTGTCCAGTTTAGCAAGTTCTGCATCACGTTCTTTGGTTAGCCTTAAACCTTCAATCCTAACCAATTCAACTTCATTCTTCTTAGTGTTTGCAATATATTCCTCTATGTCTTTTTCTTCTCTGTTTCTAACTTCTGATTCCAATTGTGCTAAAATATTGGAATTTCGAATATTTTCTACTCGCTGGCTTTCTCTTGCAACAGCGGCGGCGGCGGCTGATGCTTTGGCTTCCTCAGCAGCTAACACAGCAGCAGCCATTTTTTGGTTAGTCTCTCTAATTTTAGTATCGGCTTCTTCCTGTTTCAACCGTGCAGTTTCTGCCGAGGCAAGTGCAGCAGTTGAAGTTTTAGCTTCATTCAGCTTAGCTAAACGCTCATTTTCAAGTTGCTTGATTTTAACTTCTTCTTCCTGAATTCTAGATAACTCAACCTGACGAGTTTGCTTTTCAGCAATGTCCCTATCAGCTTTTTGTTTATTCAAAGCCGCCAATTCACTTTCCAAAACACCAATTTGAGCTTTTTGAGCTGTTTCAATTTTGGCTTTACGTTCAGTTTCCTGTGTTTTACGTTCGTTTTCGGCAGCGGCTAATTGTGCCTGACTTATCCGTCGAATTTCTTCCTCTCTTGCTTTTGAATCAGTTGCTAAGGTTTTCAAGCCTTTGTTCTCTTCCTCAATTCGTTTCAGTCGTTCTTCAGCTTCTATGGTTGCTTTAGCAGATTTTGTATTGAACTCAGAGGTCTTTCGCTCATCTTCAGCTTTTTCTTTATCGGTCATTTTCGCCGTGTAACTTTTCTCTAATATAGATGCCTCTACATCATCACCAGCTGTGTAAAGTGCCTTAATATCAATAGGAGAACCCACATCACCAATTTCTTCTTTCCGTTTCTTTTGAGCTAAATAATTATTATACATTGCCTCTGCACGTTCTTCTTTATTTTTAGTGCTGTTTGGCAGAATAGACATTATTTCTTTTAAAACTAACACACGATTGCCAATCCCTTTCTTTACGGCTGTTTCAAAAATAATTCTTTTTTCTAATTCAGATCTTCTGTCCTCTTCCAATTTACCCTTTAAAACAGTGCTTTCAGCATCTTTCATAGCTGCCTCTTTGGCCTTTCGTTGATGTTCTTCTTTGCTTTCCACTTCTTCCTGACCAGAAAGATTTGGGATTCTGGGTTCTACATAATCACCATTTTCTAAATCGGCCTGTGCTTGAGCAGAAGCATCAAACATGGCCTGAAAATCAATTCCCTGATTTTGAGTTCCCGTAGCCTGGCTTTTCTTTAAATCCTTTACATATTGCACATACATGGATATTGATTTCTCCCTTTTAAAGGGGTCAGTCTTTTCAAACGTTTTTTCAAATCCGGTTATGATTGCATCTGTATTACCTTTAGCATTTTTAAGCGTATTCGTTATGATATCAACTGCTGCTTTTTGATTTTTATTTAGCTTTTCTGCTTCTTTTCGGTAGTATTCTTTAACTTCTTGTGTATTTCCGAATGTAGTTTTTGCATCATCATCCGAAATGGCCTTAATTTCAGCTTTTTCGGCAGCGGCAAACAAAGCATCAAAATCTAACCCAGCAGTTGTGTTTCCTGTTTTATTTAATGTGCGTTTAGCGTATTCTTCAAAAATGGCTTCTGCTTTTTGTTGTGCATACGGGTCATTTTTCGGGAAAACTGATTTCAGATTGCTGATGGTTGCATCTTTATTTCCAGCACCTTTTACTATGGATTCTGTTACTTTTTGGTTGAACAATTCTCGCTCTTTTGCTTTTTTTGCAGCGGCTAATTTGTCAGCAGCTTCCAATTTTGCAATCATTTCATCTTTTACAGCAGCTTGTTGCTTTTTAAGCGTTTCGGCTTGTTGCCTTTCCGCTTCATCGCGTTTAGCGAAAATTTCTTTTTCCTTGTCCTTCTGACGAGCTTCCTCTTCTTTCTTCGCTTTTAAGTCCACTTCTTTTGCTGCTTGTAGAATTGCTTTGTAATTAAGTTTGGCTTTTGAATCAGCAGCCACTTTAGCCCGTTCTTCTATTAGCTTTTCATACATTGCTTTTGCCTTCTCATCCGCATTTGGAACGCCGTTTAAAATAGTGCTTTTGAATTGGCTTATGATAGCATTTTTATCATTGCTCGCAGCAGCTTTTAATGCATTTTCAATTTTCAGTTGTGCAGCTACAGCATCGGCATCGTTCAATTCTTTTGCCTTTTCTAAAAGATTAGCTTTTTCTTCGGCAGCTATTCTGTCTCTTTCTTCCTTCAGCAACCTTTCCCGTTCAGCCTTTTCTTCGAATTCCTGCTCTTCTTTAGTATAGTCGAGCTCATAATCAAACATATTCTTCTTTATATGGTAGAATACGTTTGCTACCGGACGGATGAACTGTCTGCCATCCTTATCGGGAATCATATCTACAATAAACTCGAACTTGGTTACAGAGTCTAATTTACTTTCCTTAACTTCTGTATCGAATCGAACCTTCTTGGTTGTGTGGCCTCCCTTAGAACATTCCAACAAATAAACTGTATTATATTTCAGTTTAAACTTAAACTTGGCATTTGAACCTGAAACTAATTGTTCTTGCTGCACATACGTTCCATTTTTGGCTGTATCAATATACAAAGTGAGCAGACACCCTTTGAGTGGTACAGATATTTCCTGAGTAGAGCCATTAATTTCCAAATTGCCTTTATATTGAGCAAATCCAAGTTGGGAAACGAGTAAAAATGATACAAGTATAAAATTCTTCATAGTGTATTTTTAATATACTCCAACTTCAATTATTAGGATGGCTTAGAAGTTGATAATGTGAGGCTAAGGTACAATATTTCAACAAATACCTAATTTATGCTCAATATTTTAACTTCAAGCCTCCTATTCAGCCTTCTACCTTCGGGATTATCTGTTCCATCGGGATTTTCGTTAGCCGCAATGGGGGTGCTTTTGCCGTATCCTTTCGGTACAAGTCTCTTTGCTTTGATACCTTTCTTAACTAAATAATCATATACTCCCTGTGCCCTTGCATTTGATAAACGAATATTGTATTCTATTGTTCCGCGGGCATCGGTGTGTCCGCTAAGCTCTACGCTAATGTTTTGATTTTTATTCAGGAATTTGTACAATCGTTCTAAAGCATCGAAGTAATCCTGTGTAAGTTGAGATATGTCGAAATCGAAGAAGAACACATCACTAAGAACCATTTTGTCGCCTACTTTTAATGTGGCTACAGAAGCTTCATCAAACAGGTCGGTTCGATAACCCAAGTCCTTCATTCGTTTCAATCTTATTACCTCATCCTCTAATTTTCTGATTTCGTCCATCAGCTCAATATTTGCTTTGTCGGCCACCGGATCCTTAACAATTTCTTTAGGAGCAACAACTATATTGTTACGGCGTTTGAAACGAGCAATTGCTTCGGAATCGGGTTCGAGTGTGAAGTCCTTTTCAATGAATTCAACATACGAACTTTTATCAAAAATGTCAATTACCTCGGTATAGGGTTTGAAAACATCTGACTCAATGTAAACACAAATTTTATGACCAGCCGGAATAACGGAAAGATAATGTCCATTCAGCATTTGCGGTCTGTAAATTCCAATTAACTCATTTGTCTCATCATCATGAATATACATTTTTACAGGATACGGCTCTTTACCAGCCTTAATAGTATCTACAATATTAGTAATGTATCCGGCCATTATTGTATAATCCGGGTCAACATCATTAAACGTAATTCTGTAAATATCCAAATCTCCCAAGCCTTCGGGACGAAGGGCAGAAACATAGCCATAACGGCCACTTTTCGAGAAATAGATAGAATATTCATCACCAACTGTATTAATTGGATACCCTAAATTTACAGGTGTACTCCACGTTTCGGTTATTGTATTCCAAGTGGACTTATACACATCCAAACCGCCCATGTTGTTTTGTCCTTCCGAGGAAAAGTACAAGGTTTTACCATCACCTGAAATGTGTGGATGCGTTTCGTTGTACTTAGTGTTAATGTTTGGGCCTAAATCCGTCGCAATACCCCAGTAACCATTAGGCAAGCGGCGAGACATAAAGATATCGGTATTGTATCCAGCTATGCCACCTTTGGCAATTCGGCTAAAGAACAACCAAGTGCCATCAGCGGAAATAGAACCCGAAGACTCTACCAAATCTTCTGTATTAACATAAGGCCCGGGATTGTATGGATCTTCAAATGCACGTCCTTTACGTTTTGAAATCATAATATCGTCCATCCCATCAAAATTGTCAATAAAAATAACTAAATTTTCTCCATCGGGCGAAAGGCCGGTAGCCTCTTCCACATATTCAGTATTAATAGCTGACCCTGCATTTCTTCCTTCCGTAAAAACACCTTTCTTTTCTCTGGCACGATACACATCTGACATTTTAAACCCATCATAATCGTTCTCCAAGCCCAAGTTATCAGGGCGTTTGGTATTATACATTATGAATGATTCATTCTCTGGAATCAAAGGGTAGAATTCGGGATATGGGGAATTTATGCCACTTCCTAAATTCTCAAACTTACAATCAATTGGGTTTCGTTGAAATTCTTTAGCGTTGATACACATTTCAAGCCAGCGGGATGGTTTTGGTCCGTTTATTTCCGTATCGCCTTCTATTTCCTTTGCTTTATCGAATGCTCGAATAGCATCATCGAACCTGTCTGCATACATATATGCACGGCCTAAATGGTAGGTAGCTTCCTTAGGATGTTTAGGTTGCTGAGTAACATATTCGAGATAAGGAATCGCTTTTCTTTTATCAATATTTGTTTGAAGGTAACAAAGCCCTACATAGAAATTATACTCTACGTTGTTGGGCTCGCCTACTAGCATAATCAAATAATCTTCTAATGCCGATTTGAAATTTTCGGTTAAGAAGTTCTGTTTTGCTACCGATGTTTTGGGTTTGTAGGGCTTTACTTTACTTTTTAATTTACCGCCAGTATTGAGTGTATCTTGTGAAAAAGCAGTAAATACCAACAAAAACATTGCCACAGATAGAAGCAATTTTTTGAAGACGGTTTCACTATTTTTCAATTTCATTTCCCTGCTTTTATTCCCAATTTTTCCTTTTGCAATGCTACTACTTATTAGAATGATTGAGCCTGACAATTTGATTCTATTAATAAGAACTATTTAATAACTTTAATTTCAATTCTTCTATTTTTTTGTCTTCCATCAGGGTTGTCACTTCCATCGGCTTTGGTATTTGGTGCAATAGGATCAGACGGCCCATAGCCTACTGCTCTTAACCGCTTACCATTTATACCTTTTGCCGTAAGATGACTCATTACCGAAACTGCTCTGTCTTGACTTAAGGTTTGATTATAAGTGTCGTTTCCTTTTGAGTCGGAGTGGCCACCTATTTCAATAGTGAGTTCCGGATGAGAGACTAAGTAATTATATAATTTGTTCAGTTCAGGAAAGGATTCGCGGCGTAGGAAAGATTTATCGTAATCAAAGTAAATATTCTTCAAGATGATTTTCTTGCCATCAAGAAGTGTTGAGTAATCGTCATCATTTCCGTAAGCAGGATTATTGCTTACTTCAACTACTTTTTCAGAAACAGGGGCCGTACTAGCAGTGTTGCTATTTTGGGGCTGATTAGCTGCTAAACGAACTTTTTGAAACTCCAACTCCTTTGTTAGGAATTGAACTTTGCTCATCAACTCTTTCATTTCTTCCCGTAGCAAGCGGTTGTCGCTTTCTAAATCTTCGATGCGATGTTTTTGAGTTTGAATAGTTTTATTGGCTTCACCGCTTTCATATTGCACTTTCAATTCATACTGCTCTTTTTCCTTTTTCTCCCTGTCAGCGGTTAACTTGGCTTCATAAGCCAATTTTTGTTGGATTTTGAGAATAGAATCTGCAACTGCCTTTTCGCGAGCAGCAAGTTTTGCCGCCGCTCTCAAATCAGCAGCTTTTTGTCGTTCTTCAGCAGCTTTTTCCTGAGCTATTCGTTTTTCTTCAGCTATTTGTGCGTTGCGGGCATCGGTTTCAACTTTCAATTTTGCTGCGGCTACTTTTTGGGCTTCTTCACGCACTTTAGCTTCTGCTTCTAATTTTACCCGCTGTTCCTCTTTTTGTTTGATGATCTCTAAAGCCTTACTTTCCGCTGCAGCTTTTGCTCTTTCTTGTTTAATTTTTTCGGCATCAGCTCTTAGCTTTACAATTTCAGCTTCTTTAGCTTTAAGAGTATTTAATGCTTGTGACTCCTCCGATTCTTTTGATCTTAGTTTTTGCTCGGCCTCCGATATTGCAGCCGAAATCTGGTCTCCATCTTGAATTCCAAGCTTCGCCATCTTAATAGCGTTTTCAGCTTCAATTTGAGCAGCTTTCGCATCCAAGGCTTTTTGTTCAGCCGCTGCTTTCGCTTTTTCGGCAGCCAATGCTTTTTCTTTGGCTAAGTTTTTAGCTCTCAATTCCACGGCTTTTTTAGCTTTTAAATCAGCAACTGCTTTTTCGCTTGTGGCTTGTTTTGTGGCAGTTTCAACAGCTTTTTGTGCTGCTGCGGATTCTACTGCCTTTTGAGCGGCAACATTTTTAGCTTCGTCGGCCTGTGCTTTTAGGCGTTGGTATTCGGCATACGACGAAGCTTCATCAGCTTTCTTTTCATCCAATTTACTCATTGCTCCGGCTATACTTGTTTCTCCGGCTTGAGGCCTTCTTTCTTGTTCCCCCACAACAAGAGCTTGATTTTTTTCTGCAGCCTCAGCCTTAGCCTTGTCAATGGCAGCTTGTTTCTTTTTTGCCTCTTGCTCTTGGAAAGCAGCTGCAGCTTTAACTTTAGCTTCTGCTATAGCTTTGTTTTTTGCCTCAGTTTCAGCCTTTGATTTAGCTTCGGCTACGCTTTTAGCTTTTAATTCAGCCGCTGCTTCGGCCTCGGCAGCTTTCTTAACCATTTCACGATTTTTATCGGCTTCCAGCTTCGCAACTGCATCAGCTTTTGCACGTTCCTCAGCAGCGGCTTGTTCTTCAATTAACTTAGCTTTTTCGGCAGCGGCAGCGGCAGCTTGCACCGCAGAAGTTTGTTCATTGGTATTTGTTTCTGTTTGTGCAGAAGCAGAAACAGAAGTTGTTTCCGTTTTATTACCTTTTAGTCTTTCGATTTCAGCCAAAAGGTCAGCTTTTCTTTTACGCAATGCAGCATCGGCTTCTGATTCTTGTTTTGCTGTTGCTGCTTCTTCCTTGGTAACAGTCAGGTTTTCTTTTCCCTGCTGTTTCATATACTTAGAGTAGTCAGTATTTACACTATACCCAACTTCCGAAGTTCCTGTATTGGTTTCTTCAACTTTATCAACTACTTTATTTTCAGCAATAGCTTTGTTTTCTGCAGATGCTAAGGCAGTAGGTGATTTTTTGAGTGTAATGTCCTTTGTAATTTCTTGTGAACCTTTTTCGAGCGGGAAATCAACTTCTTCCCTTCTGTCTAAATAGCCATTATTCTCAAAACTAATTATGTATGCATTTCCTGTTTGTAGGGTAATCAAATAATCACCATCGGCAGAATTAGGTTTATAAACCCCCACCAAATCATTGTTTGCTTTGTTAGTTACCACTATACTTGCGTTATCGGGACCTTTTTGGGTTTCGGCAACGGTAACTTTTCCTTTTAAAATAGCCGTAGCAGGTTCAACTTTGGCTGGGGTTTCTTCCTGGTATGCTATTTTGTAAATGTCTAATCCACCAAGTCCATTGGAACGTTGTGAAGAGAAATAAGCTATTTTCCCACTGCCGGTCTCTACATAAAATATATCATTATCGGGTGTGTTTATTGGGTAGCCAATGTTCTGAACTTCGCCCCAACCGGTGTCATTTTTTGGACAATACATAATATCAAAACCACCCATCCCCATGTGTCCGCGAGAGGAGAAAAATAGTCTTTTCCCATCAGCAGAAATAAACGGAGCATCTTCATCGAAAGGAGAATTTACTGATTTGCCTAAGTTTTTAGAAGCACCCCACTCTCCCGTAGGAAGTTTTTGGCTGTAATAAATATCCCGTCCACCAACGCCGCCAGGTCTGTTACTAGTGAAATATAAAGTATTTCCATCAGCTGAAAAGCAAGCGTGTGTTTCCCAAGATTTAGTATTAATTGTTGAACCAAGTTTGATAAGCGTGGACCACAATTCGCCATTCAAATTGCTGTAAAACAAGTTACCATCGTTGTTTTCATCCTTATAAACCAAAAGTTGTTTTCCATTGGACGAAATTCCGGTAGAGGCTTCGTGGCCTTCAGTATTTATACCTACTCCAATAGATTTAGGAGCCGACCATTTCTCGTCTTTTTGTTTGGAGATATAAATATCATCATAGAATTTTCCTTCACGGGTAAGTTTTGCTCCGGTGCTGCCTTCTCTACGACTAGTGAATATCAGAGTATTGCCATCGGAAGAAACAACTGGGCTAAAATCGTCCCATTTAGAGTTAATTCCCGAATTTGAAATCCTAACATCAACAGGAGTTTCCATTAGGGTTTTTCCGTTTTCGGCAGCTTCAATTTGGCGTTTCACTTCCGAATATTCAGCATAATTATCCATGCTGATAAAAGAGCGATAATTAAAATAGTTAGTTATTGCATCATCAAATTTGTAATCGAAATGATAGGCTTTAGCTAAGTAATAATAAGCTAAGCCCGGAGCAGTTTTATCCTTTACATCGCCATCTTTGTGGTCGAGTTTAACGTTATTAATTGCTTTTTCGAGCAAGACAACCGCTTCGCTACGCTTGCCGGATGTGTTGAGATAGGTTACCCCCAATAGATAATTTAAATGTGAATTTAGTGAATCTTGTTGGTACAACTCTTCTAAAAGAGGTTGGGCTTTTGAATAATTTCCATCATAAACAAAGCCATCTGCTTTGCCAAATATTTCTTTGAATTTAGCCTCTGTTAGCTGAGCCTTACTAGTTATACCAATAAAAGAAAAAAGCGTTGCAAATGTAAAAATTCGTAGTTTCATATCATATATACCCATTTATAATAGGGTAGCGAAAGTAGGGTAAAGAATGGATTTTAGTGAAAAAATAATTGCTATTTTTTTATTAAAAAAATGGAAGCCACTAGGGGGAGGGTAAAGTGAATTGCATAATCAAATTTAATACAGCAAATTCTAACTAAAATCAGTTTACTGCTCACGTTGTGTAACTCATTCCTCAGGTTTGCTTTTGGCTGCTAAATTTTGATTCTACTATTTTAGTTTGTCAGGAACAAATATTGCTACTTTTGCCGCCCGAAACAAAAAAGGAGACTTGTCAGAGTGGTCGAACGAGCAAGCCTGGAAAGTTTGTATACGGGTAACTGTATCGAGGGTTCGAATCCCTCAGTCTCCGCTGAAATCCCGCTATTGCGGGATTTTTTGTTTTATAAATGTTTTTACAACTTAAACAAATTCTTTACTTAGTGGTTTAATCTTAAATTAATTTTAAAGAAATGATACATCGTTTTTTTTCATTTATGCTTCCTGTTTTAACAGTAAGTTTTGGACTTTCATCCTGTTCAACGCAGGATTCGAACAAGGATAAAACTGAGGATGCCAAACTGAAAGAAAGCCGACGATATGATTTGTCGCTTAGAGATAGATTGGAGTTTTTCGGGAAATTACCTTCTGTGGCTGAAAGCAAGGAAAACCCTATTACTGCTGAAAAAGTAATGTTAGGATATACATTATATTACGACAACCGCCTTTCGGCTAATAACACAATAAGTTGCAATTCATGTCATAATCTGGCAAAGTTTGGAGTAGATGGATTGCAATTTTCGCCCGGCGATGCAGGTAAGCTGGGTGGACGGAATTCACCAACGGTATTAAATGCAGCATTTCACGCTACACAGTTTTGGGACGGACGGGCTAAAGATGTGGAAGAGCAAGCCGGAATGCCTGTGCTTAATTCGGTTGAAATGGCTATTCCGAATGAGAAATTTCTGATTGACCGCTTATCTAAAATCGAACTATATAAAATGTTATTTGCCGAAGCTTTTCCCGGAGAACCCAATCCAATTAATTATGTAAATCTTCGGAAAGCTATTGCTGCGTTTGAACGACAATTGATTAGTCCGTCGCGGCTCGATAAATATTTGGGTGGTGATAGTTTGGCTTTATCTGTTCAGGAGAAAAAAGGGATGATGAGTTTTGCTTTAGTGGGTTGCACATCCTGCCATAATGGGGCATTGCTTGGCGGAAATTCATTTCAAAAGTTTGGGGTATATCAAAATTACTGGGAAGAAACTCAATCGGCTAAGCACGATGAAGGCCGATTTGAGCATACGCACAATGAAGCGGATAAATACTTTTTCAAAACACCATCGTTGCGGAACGTTGCCGAAACTGCTCCCTATTTTCACGATGGCAGTGTGAAAGATTTAACCAGAGCCGTAGAAATAATGGCTAAAGTTCAGTTAAAATATACCCTCAACGAAAATGAAAAAGCCAATATCGTTGCTTTTCTTAAATCACTGAGCGGCGATATTCCTGAAAACTTTAAGAAGAGCCCTGTAGGGCTTTAATTAGGTGGCAGTATAATTTTCTGCTATCAACGATTTCTCATTCGAGGAATTAAATACTGGGATGCATGATTTTACTTGTTTTCTAATTGATAAATGATTTGCCTTTATAGCTGCTGTGGATTTATTTGTGTATGTAAGACAATTGTGAAAAGGCCTGCATATTCTAAGAACTGAAGCAATTCTGTTTCCCATAGTATTTGTTTGTTATTAGACTTTATAGGATAATTCCAAGCAGTTTTGGAAGTTGCACTAGTTTGAGCCGCTCAAACAGTTGATTAAATCACTCAAATAACAGTTGATATCATTAGTAATCTATCTTAATAAAATATAAATCAATTGATTAGAAATAGGTCCTATATCATATTGCAAAAGTGCGTCTTTAAAACAGTTGATTAATATTTAATTTGTTAATTAGTGTTACACTCAAAATCTGCAATATTTGATAATTAGAATTCGATGGTTTTAGTTTTTGCTTCAGCAAGGCCACGATTAAAAAAGTGATGATGGCAACATAGATTTGAATCTTCAAACACTTTTGCAACATTGGATGTAGTAATTTTTTCATTTCAACGTTAGGAGGCTAACAAAAAAACTATACTTTTATCCACTATTTTAAAAATCAACAAAATGACAAAAAATTACTCCTTCTTTCTTCTTTTTTAACCCTTTGCTCTTTGCCGGAAGCATTTTCACAAAATGTTTACATAAGTGTAGAAAACGGACTTGGTTCAGACGCCACTTGTGCAAATTCTAGTAATGGATATTTTTATGCCATTCTTTATTCGTGTAATTATTATGATGGAAGTCAAAATGTTCCCACCACAGCCACTTGCCATATTGATGGGCCTAATGGTTTATCGTTAGATTATGGAGGAGGAGCCAGCTATCCTCAAGGAACCACTTTTTCATTTACAGGTTTAGTCCCTGGCCTTTATACTGTAACTTGTACGAGTACCATTGGCGGAAACCAATCTGTTATAACTCGCAATATTGGTCATTTGGTAGAGGTCCCTAATGTAACCACCAGTGCCACCAGCGTTATTTGTGGTACGCCAGCCACAATAACTTTAAGCACCTCCATCTATTACCTGCAAGATATTGCTATAACCGGCCCAAATGGATACACCTTTAATGGAGTAATAAATAACAACAACGACCTTTTAGTAGATGTACCTACGGGTGGAAGCTATACCGTTACAGCCACAAACGATTGTCCGCCTGCTTTTACTGCGGTGGTTACAGTAAATTCCACCGGCGATGTGCCTACCTTTTCTGCAACTGCATACGTGAGTGATTGTAATGCTGGTGGTTCAATCACAATCGTAAATACAGGAACTACTTCCGAAACCATTACAGTGAGTGGCACATCGTTTAATCAAACAATTACTCCCGGACAAGTTTTAGATACTCCCATTATGCAATCGGGTAATTACACCTTTACGGCTACAAATTCCTCCTGCCCAAACAATCCGGCAACTGTATCTGTAAATGTTACCCTAGGGAATCCGGAACTTGTGATTACCGAAACGCATGAAAACACCAGTTCGGGATTTAACAATGGTAGCATTATCCTTTCGGTTGCGAACGGAAACCCACCCTACACCTGTTTATGGAACACCGGTTCAACGGATTTAGATATTGTAAATATTGTTGCAGGTACATATACCGCCACTGTAACCGATTCCAAGGGTTGCACCAAAACCATCACCATTACCGTTACCAATTCTACAGGTATCAATGATATTGCAAATGCAATAGGTAACCTCAGTTTTGCTCCCAATCCTGTTACAGGAAGAGAAGTGGTAATGAACCTTGATGCTACAACTAATCAAACCATCAGTATTGCTGTTTTTAACAACATGGGTCAAGAAATATCGAGGCAAGCCAATGTATTGGTAACACAAGGCCAAAACAAAATTCGGGTATCACTGCAAAGTGGATTAGCTTCGGGTATTTACTCCCTGAGAATTATGAACGATCAGGGCAAGGGTGGTTTAGCTCCCTTTATGTATATTGCCGAATAAATACACCTTGCAATTACCATTCTTGATTTAACTTTAAACAATGAAATCATTTAAAAGCCTTTCTCACTGGGGTTTATTCCTTCTCTGCTTTTCTTTATGTATTCCGTCGTGTAAAAAGAAAACTGATTCCGATGATGATGTTGATGCTTCCTCCGGGCGTTTTTATAAATATACAAGCTGTACGGTTATAGCCCCGCCGGCTGAGGTAAACCTGAGCTCCTACTACAAAAAATACCTAAACTGCTCGGGCATTCCAGTGATTGGTTCGGCAGCTATCGATGATGAAGCCCTCATAGAAACCGACAACATGATTAAGTTTATGCTACGAGGAAAGGATAATATCAAGAATAAAATGATAGAAACGGGGTCATACTTTGCCATAACCCCTACACTAGGGTTAGGGCTTATGGATGCCCCTGAACTTGCGGGGTCACCCTATATAAACGCATATGTTGGAGGAATTGTACTTCCCGACAAGCACATAGGCGTAGCTTCAATGGACAATATTTTGTGTCAAGGCGATCCTAATAACAATTCTCTACATGAATTTGTCCATCTGATGCATCTTGATGGTTTTCGACATGCGTATCCAAACTTTGAATCGGAGGCAAAAGCAGCGTTTAGTAAATCAAAAAATAAAGGACTATGGGCCAACACCCATTTGAGTCGGGATTTTTTAGAATACATTGCTGCCGGGGTAACTATATGGTATGGGGTTAGCAAACAAAGTTCGCCTGCTGCGGGCGATGGAGCATTCAACAATATTGTTAAGCGAAGCGAATTGCTGGCCTACGACCCCGATTTATATAATTTCATTGCCACCTATTTTCATACTGATACCGATGTTCCGGGTTGCTTAGCCCCTGTGTTGGACCCGGTAGGCAATGCTAACTGCGACCCCACCGTAACCGATATTGATGGCAATAGCTATAATGTGGTTTCCATTGGTTCGCAATGTTGGCTGAAAGAGAACCTCAGAACAGCCCACTACCAAGATGGTTCTGCAATTTATAACCCAAATGGTAACAGTACAGATTGGCAAAGTAATACCACGGGAGCATGCCTTAGCTATCAAAATAACCCAAGCAATGATGCCACCACCGGTAAGGTCTATAATTTCTATGCTGTAATGAACAGTAAAAATATATGCCCAAATGGATGGCATATTCCCAATACCACCGATTGGGGTGTGCTTTTGAACCAATTGGGTGGAGTTCCGGTAGCGAGTGCAGCAATGAAATCTACGTCATCGCTTTGGCAGGCTCCTAATGTAGGGGCTACCAACTCCAGCGGTTTCACAGCAATGCCTTATGGTGCCACTAGTGATGGTGTTGGATTTCAAGGGCACGGTAATGGGGCAGCATTTTGGATTAGCGATGAAAAAAGTAGCACCGAAGGCAAGTTAATAATGCTGTTCAATTCCTCAACAGATGCATGGACAACTAAAGGAGGGAAAACAGGTGGCCTTTATTGCCGCTGTGTGAAGGATTAAAATTTCCAGCGGAGAGTAGTGTATTCCACCCAAACCCCAAAAAATCTTAAACGCCACCACTTGCTTTAAGCCATTCAGAAATCGCTCTATTTTTGGCCATTCTTTACTAGCTAAATTACTATGGGCGTAAGCATTATTCTTATTGCAGTTCCTTTCTTTTTCGGAAGCATTCTTTTTGAGATGCTATATGGCAAACTAAAAGGCACAAATTGGTACAACTTCGAAGATTCTATCACCAATTTGAATTTGGGAATAGGATCTCAGGCGTTTAATACATTATCCAAAGTGTTGCTGCTTGGGCTTTATGGCTTTATCTATACTCATTTTGCGTTGTTCAAACTGCCTTCGAATATCTATACATTTATAGGCTGTGTAATTGCGTTTGACTTCCTTTATTATTGGGCTCACCGATTGGGTCACGAATGGAATTTATTTTGGGGAGCTCACATAGTTCATCACCAAAGTCAGGAGTATAACCTGAGTGTGGCTTTGCGTCAGTCGTGGTTTCACAATATGTTGGCTTTTGTGATTTTTCTTCCCATACCGTTCTTAGGCTTCGACCCAATACTTTTTGGTGCAGCGGCAGGTTTTGTAACGCTTTATCAATATTGGATTCACACCCAAGCCATCAAAAGCATGGGTTGGTTCGAATGGATTTTCAACAGCCCTGCACATCACCGTGTGCATCATGCCATTAACCCGCAGTATCTCGATAAAAACTACGCTGCCGTTTTTATTATTTGGGATAGAATGTTTGGCACATTTGTAAAAGAAGAGGAAACTCCCGAGTACGGCACTACAGTTCCCATCAAAAGCTGGAATCCGGTGTGGGCAAACATTCATTTCTATGTTGAAATGTGGGAAGGAATGAAATTAGAAAAAGGTTTATTTAGAAAGTTTTCGCTGCTTTTCCGTGGACCTGATTATTTAGGCGAACTACTTCAATTAAAATCATCCGACTACAAAAACAAAGAAGGCAAAGTGGACAAATACCGCCCCAAACCATCGCTCAATATGCAGATATATGTGTTTGTGCAGTTTCTCATTTTAACCTTAGCCATTTTCTCCTACATACTTCATTTCAAGGAATTAAGTATGTTTTATAAACTCACCTTCCTTTCCCTGATAGTACTCACAACGCTTAATTGCGGTGCTATAATGGAAAACCGTAAATGGTCGGTTCACGTTGAAATTGTCCGCTTATTGGTATTTTTACTTGTATATAATATCTTGTATTACACACAGTATTCCCCTTGGTTTGGCTATGTAATTCCAATTTCATTATCTGTAGGATTTGCATTTATTGTGTGGGTGGTGATAAACTATTTCTATACCCGCAATAAACTTGCAGCCGGATTGCAATAAATCGTTTGAATTATGAATCAGCACAAAATCAAAATACAGGGAATCAGACTTTATGCCTACCACGGTTGCATGGAAGAGGAGGGGGCAATTGGGCAGGAATATGAAGTAAATGTAAATTTTACGCTTAATTTTGAAGAGGCCGCCGCCACCGACGACCTCACTAAAACAGTAGATTACGTTGTGGTTTACAACACCGTAAAAGAGCAAATGGACATTCGGTCAAAGCTAATTGAAACCGTGGCCAAACGCATTTACGATAAGCTAAAATCAGCCTTTCCCTTCACCACAAAAATTGAAGTGGAAGTGGTGAAATTTGGCCCACCCGTGCGAGGTATTCTTGGGAGTGCTGCCGTTGTTTACACTGCCGACTAGGTTGGCTGAATTAATATTTTTCTTAAAATACTGGTAATTCAGAATATTTCTATTTTTGCCCACATCAATAGGAGTTAAACAAAAAGTAAAACAATCATTTATGGAAGGACAGGACAACTTAGATCGCCCCCTTTTTTCGAGAGCAGTAAAAGCAGGGAAACGCACTTATTTTCTTGATGTTAAAGCAACACGCTCCGATGATTACTACCTCACAATCACCGAAAGTAAAAAGAAAATGGATGATAGTGGCAAGTTTACTTATATAAAACATAAGATTTTCCTCTATAAAGAGGACTTCGAGAAATTTAGAGAAGGCTTAGACGAAGTATGCAACTTTATCCTCACGGAACGACCAGATATGCCTGTGAGAACTCCATACACACCACCTGTTGATAGCTTTTCTGAACAGGTAAAACCCGCAGAAACTCCTTCGGAAGAAGCTCCACCTGCCCCAAGTAACGATGGATATTCGGCAGGTGTAAATTTAGATGATTGGTAGGAAACTCTTTTTGGAATTAATACAGCATCACTTTCTTAGCCTGTCCTTTTTCGTTTACCAAGGTATAATAACCGGAAGGTAAATCCCTTACCGAAAACGATTTTTGCTTTTCTCCCGAAATAATTAATTTTCCGGTAATATCAAACATTTTAAATGTTTGAGGATTTAGGAAATTAACCATTCCCGTGTTATTTGGATTTGGGAAAACTGTCCAGTTAGCAGCACTTCTTTCATTAATTCCACTTGGCGAAACAGGGTTTCGTTTCCAGTGGTTCGCACCATTCAATACAGTCAATGATTTTGTGTCGGTAGTGTCGGAGTTAATTGAATCTTTAGACAAATACATAAAGGTAGCAACAACACTATCTGGTTTAATGTCTAATATTCCATAGCCATGCTTAGTTACTTCTGTATAAATCTGCTGGGGATTTGCATTTTTATTAAGTGGGATTAGAAATTGAAGCTCACCGGCCGTAACGCCCTGTTCATTAAAATTACCCCGACTGATGCTAGTTGGTAAAAATTCTACCCCAATTGACCCTTCGCCTGTAGATTCATTATAAGCTAAAGTGTCTTGAGGAGTTTTGTTTAGATCCATTGCTACCGAAATGTGGGCATCGCCGGTAATGAATACACAATTATTTATGTTATTCATTGCAATGGTATCAAAAAGCATATTACGGGTTTCCTGAAATCCATCCCATCCACCATTATCGAAAACAGGTCCATCGTGTGGCACTTGCTGAAGTATAACGTCAGGGAAACCGGTTGTGTACCAACCCCCAATCATTTTTTGGCTACCAATTACTTGCCAACGAGTTTCTGAAGTTCTTAGGTTATTTGTAAGCCACGAAAATTGCTGATTCCCCAGTAAATTAGTTTCTCCGCCCGATAGGGTATCAACATACCTATGCAACCGTAGGTCGGTCATGGAGAGTTCGAACAAATCGCCAAAAGTAATCTTGCGGTAAATTATAGCGTTATTGGTGGTCACTAATTTCCTCCAAGGACAATATTCTTCAAAAGCCTGAACACCTTGGTCAACAGTATCTAAGAGTGGATTGTTTTGAATGTCGTGATTATCCCACATTGCCACGAAGGGCTTCATTTGGCGGGCAAAACGTAAATCGGGGTCAAGCAAATAGTAAGCGTGGCGATTACGGAATTCGTTTAAATTCTGAGGTTCGGTAGGGTATGGAGATGGAATTCTCACTTGCTCATCCACATCCACAAAGTCATAAGTATAGTCGCCTACGTGAAACAAGGCCAATATGTCGGGATTGTTCCCAATATGGCGATAGGCGTTAAAGTACCCCGAAAATATACTGCTACAGGAAGCAACGCCAATTTTAACATTGTCTAAATGCCCAACCGGAAGCGTATGAGTTTGCCCCACTACGCTATAATTTCCAATAATATCCCTGAACCGATAGTAATATTTAGCATTAGCTGTTAATCCCACAATATCTAATGCTAATGTAAAGTTGCTATTAGCCGTGGTTTGTGTGTCGCCTTCTGTTACAATGCTGGCAAAAAGGCTATCGGTAGCAACTTGATAATGCACCGTTGCGGGAAACGATACATCATTCGGCGTAATTTTCGTCCAAATAATTACCCCATCGGCGGCAGGGTCAAACGAACCAACACCGTGATAAAATGGAGCATGGATTGCATCAGGGTACATATTTGCCGGAAGCGAATCTGGCATTCCGTCAATATTCTGCGATTTTGCTGTGAAAATGGCTAATGCAAAGGCTATAGAAGTGATATATTTCATTGGACAATAATAGTATATATTTTAAACGAAATCGATATTTCGCAATTTCTTAACAATAAGCGAATTAAACCTGATTGCCGGAATTTACAACGTTGAATTATGAAAGAGTTCTGTTTTACCAATACTGTCCCCGATACAATTTATCCTCTTTCTGCACTTTCAACGGGTTATCGGAAAACCATTTCAGGAATTCGTTGAATTTTACATCGTTGTTTCCAATCCAGCGAGCCATAGTGGGCTGGTCGCCTTCTTGGAATAGCCAGTAATTATAAAGTTCGAACTTGCCTTGGTCTTTTATAGTTTTTAAATAAGTGAACAGTTGATTGGGAAATTGCTTGTTTTGTTCGGTGTTGAACCAATCGGTAAGAAAATTATTGCGGTAGTTGGCTAAAATACCCAGGTTAAATTCTTTTTGGGCTTTGCTGCCGCTCATTGTTTCGGTAAACACCTCGTCAAACGAAAGTTTCATTTTGGGTTTGATTAACGTTCCGCTTTTTTGTTTGGTGTTGGTCCAGTTTCGGGTAAGGGCGAGGTGTTTGGCGGTGTCGGATTTTTCGGTAAAGGCTTTCTTATAGGCTTCATAAAGCAGAATTCCCATATCAATGGTGCGGTCGGTATTGCGTTCGAGGTTCATAAACGTTTCGCCATACATTAGCACCCATACCTTTTCGGGTGTTTGGTTAAAGAGTTTGGCTGCCCAATAGTAGTTTGGGGCAAAGTCGGGTTCGGCTTTAATCCCCCGCTCAAAATATTCAATGGCTTTATTATAATTTTTGTTGAACATTTCGGTTATACCCAGTTCCATAAGCAACACACCCGACTTCGGAAAGGCTTTTAACCCGGCTTTATAAACGGAAGCCGCTTTTGGTTTGTTGTTTTTTAACTCATAGCAATTCCCCAACAGCTTGTAGGCGTCGGGCTTTGCTTTCCCCGACTTAATATCGGTATCGAAGGCTGAAATTGCATCATCGTATTCTTTCCGTTTGTAAAAAATATAGCCTTCTACAAAACTCTCGTCCACGGTTTTAGGGTCGGCTTGTTTGGCTTCGCTTATTTTAACCGATGCTTCCTTAAACTGGCTTTGGTCTAATAGTTTCAAGCCTTCTTCATAAAGTTTTTGAGCCTTTACTTTATCGGTTTGACTCTGGGCTTGAAATATCAAGGAGAAGAATAAAAGGATAGTGATACAGAATAGCTTCATCATTTTTTGGCTAAAGAGGCGTAGTATTGTTCAAGGGCAGTTTTAATGTCCTGCGTAGTGGATAGTTCGTTGTGGGGGGAATCTTTAAGCGTTTTATACACCGGAGAGTTATAAAAATCGGCAATCAGCTTATCTTCGAGCATTCGGTGAAGCCAATACTGGTTTTGGTTCTTTCTTTTTTCTTGAAAATAGCCACTTAGTTCGGCCTTTTCAAAATAAGAAATTGCGGTGTTCCACACCTTTTCAATTCCGGTGCTTTCAGTGGAAGAACATAGCAGGGTTTGGGGTATCCATCCTGAATCCATAGCAGGAAACAGATGCACCGAATTGGCTATGGTTTGCCTATAGTGCCCAGCAGTTGCCGCATTTGCTCCGTCTGCTTTGTTGATTACTACTATATCGGCCAATTCCATAATTCCCCGCTTAATACCCTGCAAATCGTCGCCGGCACCGGTTACAAGCAAGAGCAAAAATATATCGCTAAGGTGTTGTGCTTCGGTTTCGCTTTGGCCAACGCCCACGGTTTCAATCAGAATTATTTCGTATCCGGCGGCTTCGCATAGGAGAATGGCTTCTCGTGTTCGGCGACCAATTCCGCCCAATTCGCCGCTGCTTGGCGATGGACGAATAAAGGCGTTTTCTTCCCGAGATAATTCCTCCATTCGTGTTTTATCGCCCAATATGCTGCCTTTCGATTTTTCTGAACTGGGGTCGATGCTCAGCACTGCCACCTTTTTTCCTTGCTTGCACAGCCAAGTGCCTAAGGCATTTATAAATGTACTTTTCCCTGCTCCCGGCACTCCGGTAATGGCTAAGCGTTTACTACTATGGCTTGGATTAAAGGCTACTTTCAGCACTTTTCCGGCCAAGGTTTGATGTTCTTCGAGGCTGCTTTCGGCTAAGGTAATGGCTTGGGCTAAGGCTACACGGTCGCCTTTTTGCAAGCGGGCTGCAAGGGCAGCAGAATCGAGTTTAGCGGGTTTGAGCAAGGGGAAGAAAGCTCACAAAGATATTTTTTAAAGTAATTGGGAAGGATGGAGGATTAAAATGCAGGCTGCAATCAATAAAAAAGGCGGAAGTTCACCACCCTGATAAATCGTAGCGTCCTCTCTACGCTTAGTATGCTCGGCTTCCAGCCCGTAAAGCAACAAAACAAATAATTGCTTAGTTTTGGCATTAAGAAGCAAATTAGTTAGAGAGACAATGGAAAACCTACACATAAGGCAAGATGCCTGTAATACCAAGCGTAAGGACGCAACGCTTAACAGCCTAAGCCGAAGGGGGTGTAGTTTGGGGAGGGAAATCGGAACTAGAATAATTGAGCAGCCTAAATCAAAATAGGAAATTGGAAATGAGTGAGGAGGTTATAGTGAAACTTCTTAGATAAACGAGATTAGTGCCAATTTTAAAAGAGATCAAACATTATTATCTCGACTGATAATAATCATTCTCTTTACTGATTTCTATCAGATTTTGCAAATTATATCTCCTTTAATTTTGTCTAAAAAATTAAAAGGTGCGGAGTCAGCACAAATAATCACTGACAAAATTAACATGAAGTTTAAAACAAACAAATCATTAATACTGACATCGGTAATTTCATTGTTATTATCAATAACTGCTGTAGCTCAGGAATTTCCAATAGCCGTTGGTAGCGACACTACCTTTCCGGGCGGAGGTGCATTTGATGGAACTAATTTTATGATGGGCATTGTGGGTGATGCTGCGAGTAAAGATAATATTACTGCACAGCTTATTTCTACCAACGGTACTTTGGTAGGTCCAAGAATATCCATAGGAGAAAAGGGAGGTAACGCACAATTGGCGTTTGACGGCACAAACTATTTGCTCGTATGGAATGGTTATAACTGGAATCCTTTCACCCAGCAACCGCATGATACAACGAGCCTTTTTGGACAATTTATCACACCGTCAGGAAATCTGGAGGGAGCTTCCTTTACCATTGCAACGGGCACTGACCATAAGCACTCTGGTACTTTTATTTTCAATGATACAACCTATCTGCTGACTTATTTAAAGGGTGGTCAGCATGTCAATTATCTGTATGGTCAACGCATAAGTAAAACAGGCACACTCATTGGAGCACCATTACAAATAAGTAATAACTATGCCAGAGAGGGTGCTATTGCTTTTGATGGAACAAACTTTTTGGTAGCATGGGTTGAGGGTTCGGGATATCCGAATGATAAAAAAGTGTACGGACAATTTTTAAGCGATGCTGGTGTGTTGGTAGGTTCCAATTTTATTATAGATGGCGGTGATGGTTTAAGTGATAATCCTATAGCCATGGCCTTTGACGGTTCAAGATATTTAGTAGCATATCATGAACAGGCTGCTGATACCATTTCAAGATGGAATCTGTTTGGCCGTTTTGTTACCACTACTGGTACTGTTGATCCGGTTAGAGTTACCATTTGTGATTCCACAAATTATCCGATGCTTCCATCGGTTGGTTTTGACGGAACGAATTATCTGCTTACTTGGGTTAATAATTTTTCAACTTCAACGATCAACTCAGTTGAGATTAAGGGCAGGTTTTTCAATACAACAGGCGTTCCAATTGATACTGCATTCTCAATTTTAGGAATATTGGACAACAAAATTCCCTTAGGTGGTGTGGGAGGGTTTGTCAATAATCAATTTCTGATAGGTGCCGTGAGATTGGACTCTAACTTTACTGATGGCGATATCTACGGAAAATTTCTTGAATCTTCTGTGGTAGGCATAAAAGAAACTGTAAAGCGAAATAATTTTTTAAATTTATTTCCAAACCCTGCTATCGACAATGTTTCATTAAGTTTTGATAATGCAAGTTCAAATGATGTTACTTTGAAAGTGTATAATACTATGGGTATTTTAGTTAAATCGGAAATACTTAAACAAAATCAACGACAAATTAATATAAAGGATTTAAGCACCGGAATTTACATCGTTTCAATCAATTCTAAAGAATGGACAGGGACGCAAAGAATAATAATACAAAAGTAATTTTGGAAGCAAAAATTAGGGTGTGGATAGCCCTGCTCAGCAGCGGTGTTCGCTAACAAAGGTTTAGTTAACCTTTGTCTTTCGTTCTGTGTGGTATCTGACCCACTTAAAAATATCCGTGAATAAAAATCAGCCCCAAGCTATTCAAAGCCTGCGGTAGCTGTACCAAATTTGCCACCGACTCGCCCAATGCCATTAAGTTAAGAAAATGTGGGCGTAAAACGGTTGTCATTATGAAATTCTTGTGAAGCAACCCTCTATTCAGGCTCTTGGGGTACTCCTCAAAATCTCGCATTCAGGTAGTCATTGCCATAGGCGAGACTTTCCCTTAGCAATGACTATACCCCTTAATTTAATGACCCAGGGCCCCGCCCTTACCCACTGCTTAAATTGTCCTAACCATTCATAAACCATCATCAACTAACTTAGCATCCTTAATCTTTCCACCAAATAGCTTTCTCCCTATTTTTGGCCTTCAGAATGTAAACCACAATCACATGATAAAAAACTTAACTCTCCTAATTTCCTTTTGTTTCCTATTGCTTAGTTTCAGCAGCCGTGGGGCCTGTGGCAATGGTTTTGTGCAGGTAGACCTGTCGGTTCTTGCTGATAATTTCCCTACCGAAACCTGGTGGGAAATATTGGACGCCAATGGAAACCAATTGGCTGTAGATTCCTTTGGAACCGTAGGCGGCGTTACCCAAACCTATCAATATTGCCTACCCGAAAGCCTCAGTTGCCTTACATTTTATATCCATGATGTGTATGGCGATGGCATCTGTTGCACTTATGGTAGCGGCTCCTACACCCTTTCGGTGAATGGAACTACCATTGCTTCGGGAGGCTCGTATGGCTTTGGCGAAACCACAGATTTCAATTGCCCGGTGGGGGCTAGTTGTGGAAGTGCAGAGGCCATTCAAGACGGAATTCATTCAACCACTACTGATAATTACTGGTATTCTTTTACGCCAAGCGTGAGTGGGGTCTATGATATTACCACCTGCGGACAATCCAACACCTGCAATTCCACCACCCTATGGATATATGACCACTGCAACGATATTGTGATTACGGAAGGCGTTCAGGGTGCCATATTCTTTTCGAATAGTGGTTGCTCCACAGGGGCTTTAATCAATGCCACCTTCATTGCGGGCCAAACTTATATCATTCGCGTTGGCGACGGTGCCGGAAACCCTTGCGGAACAGACCCCATAACCTGGAACATTAGCTATGTGGGCCCCATAACAGGTTGCACATCCCCCACAGCTTGCAATTTTGATCCCAATGCCACCGCAGATGATGGTTCCTGCATCTTTCCTCCAAATCCCCTTTGCGGTGGGCCAGATTTGGCGGTAGATTCTGCTGACTTGGTGAGTACCCTTTCTCTCACTTCCTATCAGGCAGATAATTGCTCGGTTACCGAAAATTGTGTCACAGGGTATGGCAATCGCCAAGTTATCACCTTCGAGATGCATATTCGCAACATTGGTAACCAAGATTTTTTCATTGGTGCTCCCCCAGCCGATATCAACACTCCCAGCCCTGTGTTTGAATGGGCAACCTGCCATGGCCACTGGCATTTTCAGCATTATGGAAAATACACACTTTATGACATAAACGGCAACCAGATTCCGGTGGGCTTGAAAAATGGATTCTGCGTGTTGGATTTAGAATGCGATGGCGGTGGTGCTGCAAAATATGGTTGCGGAAACATGGGCATCACGGCCGGTTGCGGCGATATTTATGGAGCCGGAACAACCTGTCAATGGATAGATGTAACCGATGTGGACACGGGAATTTATGTTTTCCAAGCCGATGTAAATTGGTTGCACGCCACAGATGCTTTGGGTAGGAATGAATTAACCTTCGACAATAACATAGTTAGGGCTTGTTTCCACCTAAGCCGCGATCAAAATAACAATCCATCCATTCAACTCCTGCAAAACTGTTCGCCCTGGACAGATTGCACCGGGCAGCTTATGGGCAATGCACAAACAGATTGCGATGGAAACTGCAATGGCTATGCTCTGCAAGGTGATATTAATAGCGATACACTCCGACACTTAGCAGATGATGTAGTTGCTTATGTTGCCAATGTGCAAACCAATGCTATTCTTCCTGTGGTCTGTACCGATTTAGATGGCAATGACTCTATTAATGTGGTGGATGCAGCCTTGCTTCAGCAGTGCGTAATTCATGGCAGTGACGAAAGTTATTGGGGTGCTCAAATCCCGTGTTTGTTCCCTACCGGAAGGCATAATCCAAATCAAATTGGGGTGCTAACCATCGGGGCTTCTGCCCAAAACTATGTGGATGTTTTCCTCAATTGTCCTTTGAGTAAAATTATGGGATTCCAGTTTAAAATGAGCGGAATTGTTGCCATTGATTCGGTTGTTTCCCTTGTTCCGGGCTTCAATCCGGTGCTCCGTTGGAGCAATTTGGAAATATCCGGTTTGGATACCACAGAAGCAACCACACCTAAGTTCTTTGTGCCTACTGCATTCCTACGGGTATATTTTTCGGGCAACCTACCTGCTACAATTTGCATAGCCGAAATAGCTGATTTGGTAAATGAAAACTACGAAACAGTTGATCATCAAATTGCAAATGCATGTGCTGATGTAGCCGTTGGCCTTCGGGAAACAAATTTCTCAAAGTTCCTTGCGGCAATACCCAATCCGTTTACACATAGCACAACAGTTTATTTCCCCAATGAAAACAGGATAGCTTTTTCAGGGAAACTCATTGACATGATGGGACGTGAGGTAAGAAGCTTCACCGGACTTTACGGTCAGGAACTCAGCATTAGCAGCGAAGGCTTATTGCCCGGTGTTTACACTGTGGTGATGGAGAACGGAGTAACCAAGTATCTGACACGGATTGTGGCCTTGTAGGTGGGGGGATTCAAGGGTTGTCGCCTCCCCCCCCGCTCGAACTCGTTTGCTACATACCGGGTACCCACATCTTTTAGGTTTGATTTTGCTGTATTTTGTTGATATTAACCAATATCTCGTCCCTAAAGGGACTTTAGACTTACCTGCTGCCAAAATTTTCTACCAATATCTCGCCCCGATGGGGCTTTAAAATCCCTTTTGGGATGTTATATTGGTAGAAATATATAGCAGCTTGATTTTTAAAGTCCCCTAGGGACGAAACATTAAAAGATGTGGGTGCACAGTAGGTTTGCCTAAGGGTGAGCTCCCTGTGGTCGGTTGTAACGAGTTCGGTTGAGAAATCCCACCCATTGCTTACGTAGGCCTACTTTTTCTTTCCAAAATTATACGAAAGTTGCAACTGCGGATTGAAAGCCATTTGTTTCATCATGCCTCCGTTTCCGAATCGGCTACTGCTCGAAGAATTATCGCTTTTGATGTTCGGAGCACCTATATAATAGCGTTTCCCAATACCCAGCGATAGGGTGAAGCTAAGGCGATTGCTGGGGGAGTTCATGCGGGTGCCTATCTCAAGAAAAGAAGCCACCATAGCGGCGGTTTTTTTCTGAGGCTGAGGGGCGTAATAGGGGGCGTAGCTGTTGATATAGTCATACATATAGGCATATTGTATTTGGTATTGGAATGCTCCGCCCTGCAATTCCAATCCCACAAAGAAGTTCTTGCGGCGTTGGCCGCCCACATAGTGTCTGAAGCCAAGCCCTGCATAAGCCGAATAGCCAAAATTTAAGAAGGTGGGCATCGTTGATAGCTTGCCAATGTTAGTGAGCGGCGAATTACCGTTGCCAAATACGTTCGGAATGCTTAAGGTGTAATAATTGCCATTCATATAATAGTTCTGGTCCGAACTCGACTGGGCAAGGTCTTGGGCATAGTAATACCCATTTTGGGAAAATATTGCTTCTTTGTTTTTGCAGCTTACCGAAAGCGGTATCCTCAGCGAGAACTTTCCCTTTTTGCCCAAGAGCCGCTCGTAGGTAAGTCCTACCCGGAACAAAAACACTTCGCTGAGCGATAACCACAGGTTATTGTGATGGAAACTTTCGAGCGGAGTACGCATTTTAGCCATACGCCCCATGCCTGTATGGTTTCCTTTTCCTTCGGGTTTCAGTTCCATTACCTGCCCGCCGCGAAACACGATTTTCTGAACCTCCGATTTTTTCAATACAATTTCCGGGCTGTCTTTCATGTTCCAAAAGGTGTATCTCACTTCGGTGGGGTTCACCTGTTCCACTTTTACAGCCTCTTTTTTCCCTCCGTGGAGGTAAAGCGTATCTTGCGAAAAGGCAAGAGTGGCGAACAAAAGAAGCAAGGCAGTGAGCATGTTTTTCATGGCATTAAATTTTCCCCAAATGTAGGGATTTAAAACCGAACCCAAAAAAGAGTTCTTAGGTTGTAACCTTTTGCCATAGCGGAATGTGGCCTTAGATACCAAACCTAGCGAAGGATTCTACGTTCATCTGGGGCTGTTGTTAATTCTCAACCATAATTTTACCTGTTCCGATTAATACGTCTTTTTCATTAATTTTATAGATATAGACATTCGATGCCAGATTTCCCTTCTCTACAGTAAAGTTTGACCCAAGTTTATCAATTGATTTCACCTCTCGTCCCATAAGGTCATAGAGTTTAAATCCATATACACTATTGGGAGTGCCTCCCATGATAGAAAACGATGTGGACGATGAGAATGGATTTGGAAAAACGCTGATTTCATGCCTTTTTTCACTTAGCTCGATTCCCGTGGGGAAAGGAATTAGGCTCGAAGTGGTATTGGTTATCACGGGTTCGTTGTAATCAAAATAAATTGCAGCCGTGTTTTCAATAAGCGTTCCCACCGGGTTGTTTGGTCGTTGCCTCACCGTGTAATTAACATAGCCGTTGCTGGCAGGCTCGTTTATATTGCTATCGGGCAACATAATATTATCGAATCTGAAGGTTAAAACTCCATGGCCACTGAGGGTAAAAGTATAGGGATGGCTTGCTGCCCCCGGAACAATGGTAGCCGGGTCGAGGAAGGGCGAAAGTGTATCGATAAGGAATACGGTGTGAGCGGTATCGTTTCCATTGTTTTGAAAATGGATATTATAGAGCAATACCGAATCGGACTGGTGAATATCGCCCGAAGGGTACACCGTTTTAGCATTTGGATCGTGCGAACCGGTTACAGGATTGCATTCATACAAGGTATTGTCCAATGGGTTTGCATCTCCGATTACCGGAGATATTTCATAATACGAACATAATTCATCCCCTATATTAAAATCGGCAGGAACAGTAAAATGAACGTCCATTCTTTCTGACCAAGAGGCGGGTTGCAATGCCGGAAATGTCCATACTATTTTATGTTCGGTAGGGAAGTGAACGCCGCCATTAGGTATGCTATTTACTATCAGAACCGAGTCATATACAAAGGTAACAACCGCATCATGGGGGTTAGGGCTATCATTCCAATAATAGGTCCAATACGTTTTATCGAAACCGGGATGAGAAGAGCTCCAGCCCGGATGTATGCCCAAATTAAAATAATTGGGATCAAAGTAAAAACCAAAATTATTGTTGTTTGACGTATCTGGGGATCCAGTGAAGTTTACTGGTATAGATAATGAAGAGGGGCAAGTTGGCGTAAGCTGATTGTTGCCATAATTGGATATGGTAACAGTATTATTCAAATTGGGCGTAGTAACGTAATAGTCGCCATTTGCATCTGTATGTCCATAATGATTACCCGGACTTACTGAAACTGCATATCCCTGCAAGCCCAGTTCGCCAATATCCTGCACACAATTTTGGTTTGCATCATTAAAAACGCGACCTCTTATTCTGTTTGAAGTGAAATGAAATGCAAAGTCAATACTATCCACAAAAGAGTCGGGCAGGCTAAAATTTACAGCCCTTTGCCCCGTTGCCGGGCAGGAAGGAGTTAAATCACCTTGACTGTAATTTGACACAGTGAGTGTGTTGGAAGAAACTGTAGTATGAATAGCATAATTTCCATTTGCATCCGTATAGCCATGAGCATTTCCGGGCATTGCCGTTACAATAGCCCAAGGAATCCCTGTTTCTCCGTTATCCTGCACGCAATTTTGATTCACATCATCATATACCCTTCCAAGAATAAGATTTCCATGATATGTAACGGCAAAATCATTCCCTGTTGATATTTGGCCAAGACTATCTAAATGTAAATTTAAACTTCCGCTTGAAGGACAAGAGGGTGTGAACAAACTTGTATCTAAATTAAAAAATTGCACCGTGCAATTTAATGATGTTGAAGTAATTGTATAATTCCCATTAAAATCGGTGTAAGCATAATCCCCGGTAGAGCTTACTAAAGTTGCATAGGGAATACTATATTCTCCCGGGTCTGGAATGCAGTTATGATTTAAATCAGTATAAACCCTTCCTTTAATTGTTACATTGGTTGATGCAACCAGAACACTGTTTTGTCCGGTAATGCCTACCTGCATTGCCTCCGAATCTTGTGTTTGTGATTTCGCGAAATTGAAGAATAAGCCAACTAAGATGGCGGTAAGCAGTTTTGATTTCATTTTAAGGTTTTGGTTACTTTTATACATGATGCACCAAGTTGCCAAAAGGTTGCATCGGTGGAAAAATAAAATTGGAGGGGTGCTTGCCCCGCTCGCCCAAAGTCATTAAGTTAAGGTAATTATCAGCGAAAAGGAGCTCTCATTGCGAGTGCACTCACTAAGCCACCTTTAGCTCTTGGATGCCAATAACAATTACTATATCCAAAATCTCTGCTTTAAATGTAGGTGAGATTTTGAGGTGTACCCCAAGAGGCTGAATACAGGGTTGCTTCGGGGGAATACACCTTCGCAATGACGTATTTTGTAATCATTTGATTTAGAGATTTTGGATAATGTTTATTGTTTTTAAATGTATCCAAGAGCTTTGGTTCCTCAATCGTTCGGAAAGACAGTGCTTAAGGGGTATTTAAAGGCGGAAGAGAGTGACCTCACTATCCGCAGTATAAGAAAACTGTTATTTTTCCGAAAAATCCTGCTTTCACCATTTCTATGCCGCAATGCCGATTTCCCGAAGAAAGGCATCGTTCCAAAACTTGATGAGTATTGCTATGAATTCCTTTTTATATTTCCGGGATAAATCATATTCAGTGCCATCCCAATAGTAAACTTTTTCTTTATCAAAGCATTTCACCTTGCATAATAAAAGCAGATTCGACTGGTTAGGCTTTCCAAAACCATTAAGTTCCACTATATCACCCAGATTTACTAAACTTGAATCCCAGTCACGCAGATTAAATTTATTCGCATCCCATAGGCGGCTGAAATTGCCAATTACCTCTATATGCCCTATTTCCGCTAGAGGCTTAGCCACAAAAATCCCCATTTTATCCTTATACAAAAATTTTCCGTTGTATATCCCTTCCTTCTTTTGTTCTGTAGTGGAAGTTTCTGTTGATGGGTTTAAATTTAATTCCTTTTTCATGGCTAAAAAATTTAGAAGGTTTATGAAATTGGCACACTATTAATAGAGCCAAATCGTTTATTGTGGGTGATGAACTACGTTCTTATAAGATTGAAATCAAAAAACAAATTAAAAGCAAAATTTTGACATATGCAAATTTCGGCGAAATTTAATTAAAGGTAAAGTGCCCATAAATAGCAATATACCCATTTTTGATACCCAATTTAGGGTCCAAAACGATTTTTAAAATAGCTACATTGCAGGATTTCATGTCGAAAATGCAGAATTTCACCTTAAAAATGAAGGATATCATTTTTTTATACAAGATTTCATTTTGTTAAAAAAGATGGATAAAAATCGCCACAAATTTGCCCTCAACATTTTAAAAACAAAAAAAATGAAAAAACTAACAAGTGCGGTTAAAGAAGCCTCCGCCAAAATAAACGCTTCTAAAAACAAAAAAGGCGGTAAAAACTTCAACCGAAGGTTCGGAGTACCGGTGTTTTTGCTCATGTCGCTGCCCACCATTCCTAATAAAGTAGTGGCAGCATTGGATATGCCGAAACAATGGAGCGACAGGGTTACTAAGGCCAGGGCTATTTACACGGCTTGCAACACCAACCCCAACATCACCATTCAGCCGGCCGACCTAGCCACCCTGCTATCCAAGGTGGGTAATTTAGAAACGGCTCATAACAATGTGGAGCTAAAGCTGGTGGGTGCCGTTGGAGTTAGAAAAGTGGCTTGGGAAGACCTCAACAATTATTTAACCAATGATTTGAAATGGTTAATTCAGGGTGCGGCCAACGCCACTCCGGCCAGTGCAATTATCATTATCGAATCCTGCCTTTATAAGGTTAAATCCGACAACAAACCCAGCAAGCAAGATTTTGCAGTGCTACCAACCACCACTCCGGGAACAGTTAAATTTGTGATAAACGTAAAACAAATGGCTGCCGGCATTGGGGTAAAACCTTACATGTTGGTTTCGGTGGTTTATATGCAAAGTGTTGACAACATACACTGGACAATAGTAACTGCTGCATTGGGCAGTAAATCTAAAGTAACCGTGGCCGGATACGAACCCGGCAAACAGCTTTATTTTAAGGCTCAGGGAACATTTACCAAGGGTCGGCTTTCGGCTGAAGTGGTTTCGGGAGCCATCATAATTCAATAAATCTTTTTTTAATTAACTAACCCTAAAACTCGGTCATTGTTGCATCTGTAGCAATTGACCGAGTTTTTTTGGCCCTTTTTTTTGAGCAAAAATCGGGTCTGCAAGACCACCCATCCGATGAGATTGACCGCCCACCCGATGAGTTCGACATCCCATCCGATGAGATTGACCGCCCAACCGATGGAATCGACATCCCAACCGATGGGATCGACATCCCATCCGATGGAATCGACATCCCAACCGATGGGATCGACATCCCATCCGATGGAATCGACATCCCATCCGATGAGATCGACAGCCCAACCGATGAGATCGACATCCCAACCGATGAGATCGACAGCCCAACCGAAATTGCCTATAAAAAATCAATTTTAATTTTTACACAATGAATACTTCACACCTCCAAGAGCTCGAAATGCTCAAACAAGAAAAGGCTGCCTTGCTAAAAGACAACGACAGCCTAAACCGCGAAAACGCTAGTCTGTATTTAGACAACCTAAGCCTAAGTCAGGAAAACGATGCCATAAACCGCAAAATGGCCAGCCTGCTACAGGAAAACGCAAGGCTGCAAAACCGCGAACTGAGCGAATTCTTTATTGATGCCAATGGGGAATTGGTGATGGCCAACGGGCTGCCTTATCTTACGCCGATGCAAATGGCGATGGCAAAATGGGGGGATTTGTTGTAGGGACAATCCCCATAGCCGTCAGGCTAAGGGGTTTGATAAATTATATTGTAAGGCGATTTTCTTCCCTTTTTCTGCTGTTTGACGCATGTTTTGTGTGTTGATGCGGCCAATAAATCCAAGAGATTTCCGATACTTT
>CANJNG010000013.1 GCA_947475205.1 Bacteroidota bacterium | reverse complement strand
TATTGAAACTATATCCTGAAATCGAACCCCAATAAATCATTCTAAGAATTTGTAATTAGGTCAGTTTGAAGAATTATTATAACCGAAATATTGAAAAATGATGCCAATTGCATTTTGCAACGGTCTCAATTTACAATAAATTAAAAAATCATTTTACTATGTGAACATCTATGTGAACATCTATGTGAACTATGTGCCTATGTGCCTATGTGGTTCAAAAATTTCAAAAACCACATAGAATCATAGAGAACATAGGGTTTCACATAGTTTTCTGTTCTAACGTCATTACATATCGCACTCGTCCCTTTTGATACAGTAACTCGTTTTTGATTGAATACATACTCTGAAAATGAACTCATTATAAAAATTGCGAATTAGTAATTATGGCTACAAATCAGACGGTTACGAATATACTGTATCCAAAGGGACGAGTGCGTTACATATTGCTTTATATGAAAAATATAGTACCTCGCAATGAACGATACTTTTTCTTAGTTATTGCCTATTGTTTATTTGAAAAATATGGAAACCCGCAAGGAAGATACACCTCATTTTGATGAATTATGAAAGTGGTCATTACTACTACTCTAAAAATACGCCCTCACCTGCAAATTCCCATTGTGAATTGTGTTTGCTCCCTCGCTTTTTCGGCCATTGTAGCTGATATTTACCTGCATATTCTTTCCTAACGTGGTTTGCCATCCTAAAGCCCAAGTATAGTTGAGTCCGGGTTGCAAAGCTTCTAACATTTCATATCCGAGGCTGCTGTTTTTGTTTCCATAAAAACTTATGTTCAGGAAATTAAATTGCAAATTGAAACTACCCTTCGATACTAAGTTATACTTCATCTCCGTACCAATATTTCGCACCACAGCATTGCCCTGAACTTCGGTGCGGTTATTCTTTTCGCTGTAGCGGAAATTCACACTCCATCTATAAGCTGCATTGGGTTGCCACGTTAACTTAGGCTCAATTTCGTAATAATGTAGATTAAAACTATTGCTGGCTAAAAACTGTTGCTTGGTGGCCTTGTCGCCATTTTTATAGCTTAGATTAAGGGTGAACTTCCTGGTAAAATTCCAGCGGCTGCCCAACTGGTGAAAGGTGTTATTCCGGCTTTCAAACCCATTTACGAGCAAGGTTTTGTTGCTGATAGACTGAAAGCTGTAATCAAGCCCAAAGGTGCTACTGCTTCGGTTAAAGAACAGCGTATTACGAAACACCGTGTTTTCGCTTTTTAAATTCACACTATCTAATGGGCCTACCCGAATTGGATTAAGTGAACTCCAAAAGTTTTCACGATTTGTTTTTCTATCAGTACTGAAAACGGTTTGCGTATTGAAGCGGGAAACAAATTTCCTTATCCCTTTTTTGGAGGACCAAACAATGGATGGGGTGAGATTAAACGTTTGGTTAAACTGATTGGAATATGTTTTGACATAATTGTTGGAGGGCACGGACACTTTGATGTAAAGTTTTTCATCTGAAAAAACAGCCTCTTTAAATTCAGTTAGCTGCTGCACTCCATCTCCGTTATCATCTCGCCAAACATATTGCCCCAGCCCTGAAGCCACCTTTGCGTATTGATATTGCCGTTGCAGTTCCAGTCCACTGCCCACTTCATAAAATGTGCTGCTTTGGATTACGCCCTTCAAAGCCCGCCACGAATATTCTATACGGTTTACCACATTATCAAAATACTTCTGCGATTTCACTAAGGTGTCGGCACGGCTCAGGGTGCTATCTAAAATCACTAACCTTCGGAAGGTGCTGGTGAGCCGGAAGGTTTGGTTGGGGTTTTTAGATAAATCGAGTGTAAGATTCAGGTTGTGACTTAAATCAGCAGGTACAAGAGTATTCTCCCTCGGGCGTTTGTCCAAACGGCGGCGGTAACTTATTCCGATTTTGTTTTTAGCAGAATCGGGAGAGGTAACAAAAAAAGTGCGGTCGTTGAAAAAGTAGCTGTTTCCGTTTAGGCTGTCTTTGAAGGGAAGCTGAAAGCGGTTATCCTCCAACTCATCACGCATTCCCACCGTAAACCATTTGAAGCTTTTGCTCAAGGTGCCTATGTAGCGATTAAAATTATTGTTCACCGTAAGCCCGGTGGAGTTGATTATGCTTCCTTTAAAATCAAGATGAAAGCCTTTTTTATCAAAAAGTGCATTGCCCAAATGTTGCCATGCCCGAAAGACTCCTTCATTCACAAAGTTCTTAAACTGATAACCCCCTTCGCCCCAACCTCTGATGGCAGCACCCAGTTTCACTCCCGAAATATATTGGTTCTGGAAGGTTTTCACTCCCAATAAATTCCAATCCCGCTCAAATTCCACAGTTCTAAACCGCTCAACAGGCCGGAATCGTTGGTCGGTATATTCAAAGTTTGCTCCGGTTTTGATAGTTACCCGTGCCGAATCCTGTTTTCCAAGGGGCACATCCTGATTGTAAGCCAAACGGGAGGCATAGCCTGTGTTGTCGGCATTATCTTTTTCCGAAAATGTGTTTGGATCCACATTACTCATTGCCCCTTCGGCCATAATTGTACTGTTCCGTCCAAGTTTATATTCCACAGCCATATCCATCATTTGGGTTTTCTTGGGTGTAACTAAAAGCTGAACCGCCGCAAACCGTCCCCGCCTTTTTCCCAAACTATCGGGAGCTACCCAATAAAACACCCGACCGTTGGCACTGGTGGAAGTCTGTTGCACATAATCGGCATTACCTTGGCCTACATCGGTAAACCTCACCCGATATTTTGCATTGGTGCTATCGGTGCTGTAAACGTAGGCCGTTCCGCTAATAGAAGCTCCATTCAGATAGTTTACCAAAGTGTCTGTTTTGCGATACATAACTTCGCTAGCAGAATAAGCCACGGAATCGGCAGCCGGCACCAAAGCCCGATTCAGGCTGTCGCCAATTGCCCGCATGGTGTCTTTTGCTGCCGCATTTAGTTCCTGTTGCACAGGCTGGTTCTTGCTATCCTGCTCGTTGTAAATATTAAACCGCAATTTCAACTTCTCGCTCGAAAATTCAGAACCCACATGATAAAGCGTCCGGCTGTAGTTTTTGTCTGAATACTGAAACTCTACAATTATCCGACGGTCTTTCGTGATGAGGTTTTTTGGGGTGAATTTAATACTGGCTGTATTGTAATCAATCACATAATCGTTTGCCTGACCACGGGTGAGTAACTGGCCGTCGATGAACACCCGTTCCGTTCCGGCCAAGACTATAATGTATAATTCATTGTCGTTTCCGGTGAGCTGATAAGGACCTTGATTTCCTTCTATTCCCTGAATGAGTTGCCGCCTGAATTTCCCCCGGCTTATTGCCCCACTCCCTGTAACCATTAGGTTCATGGGTTTAAATTCATTGGTTTGTTTTGATGGTTTACGCAAATCTATATTTCCCAACACACTCAAACCCTGAGCCCGTTTATAATAGTTCATAAAGTAGGTGTTTGGCCGCTGCAACTGAAAATCGCCCGCCGTTACCTTCCATTTAGTTCCTTCAAAAAGCTGGATATATACCTGGTCGAAATCCTGAAGCTGCTGTGTGTTTCCATCGGGTTGAACAGGAACATTATTATCCGTTATGGCTGCCAACAACTCAATGTTCTCCGATATTTTTCCAGACAGTTGAAGATTCAGGGAAGAATTAACCACTACATCCTGTGTATTGCCTAAGGTTATTCCCCGGCTGATAGAACCATTTTTGTTCAATCCCGGCATATTGAAAAAATCGTCGGCCTTGGTTTTTTCATCATACGTGAAGTTGAAGGGATTAACTTCTCCGGCGTGGCTGCGTTTCAGCACAGCGGCATCTTTATGAAAGAGCGGTTTGGAAAAGTTGATGGGGAAAACCCGAAACGAAGCAGTTAGTTGCTGTGTGGAATAAATCTTTTCGGAGTTGAACTTTTTCCGATTGAAAACCAATTCACCTTTATCAAAATCAACCTTATAAAGTGTGGACGGAAAGGGCTTTCCATTCTTCATAATCAGCGAAAACGATTCCTGATTAACGCTCAGAGTATCGAGCAGAACGGTATCTTTAGCCGTGTCGAAGGTTTTGAGCCGCCTATTGTCCATCACCTGACCCCAAAGCACAGCCGGAAACAGCAGCAGGAGTGTGAGAAATAAAAGGCGGTTCAAATTCTATTTTGGCAAAAATAGACGATTAGGGAAATGAAAAGATAGTGGGAGAGTTTGGTTTTACAGAATTCAGCATGTGATTAAATGTGCGATTGAAAAGAATCCAACACTGTATTAAGTAGTCACCAAAACAAAAATCACTCACACAAAAACATTGTTAAACAGCGTAAAACAAATAATGTATCTTCGCCGCCCAAAATTCAAACGTAGAAAATGGCTTTAATTAGTAAAATCAGAGAGAAATCAACCCTTCTTCTTATCACAATTGGCGGAGCTTTAGTGCTTTTTGTAGTTAGTGACCTGTTCGATTCAAACAATTCTTTTTCAAATCGTGGCCGTATGATGGTTGGCGAAATCGACGGAACGGAAATCGACGGACGAGAATATGAAACCAAAGTGGCCACCACGGTAGAAAACTACAAGAACAACACACAGCAAAAAAACCTAGACGACAACACCGCCGAAATGATTCGCAATCAAGTTTGGAATCAGTTAATTAGTGAAAAAGTATTGGGGAAAGAAATGGACGAATTAGGCGTAGGCGTTAGTCCCGAAGAACTTTACGATATGGTGCAAGGCAGCAACCCGCATCCATCGGTAGTACAAGCTTTCACTGACCCTAACAGCGGCAAATTTAACCCTCAAGGTGTTCTTAATTTCTTGAAAAAGATGGACGAAGACGAAACCGGGGCTACTCGTGAGCGTTGGTTGCTTTTCGAAGACGAAATTAAAACCGACAAACGCAACAAAAAGTACAACGCATTGGTAGCGAAAGGGATTTTCGTAAACAGCAAACAAGCTAAAAACGACTACATTGCTAAAAACAAAAAGTTTGACGCATTAGTTGTGGGCAAAAAATACGCTACTATTTTGGATAGCACCATAGCTGTTACCGATGAGGAATTGAAAAAGTATTATGACGATAACAAATACAAATACAAACAAACAGAGGAAAGCCGCAAAATAGAATATGTTGTATTTGATATTCAAGCCAGCGACGACGATCGCAGCAAAACTTTGGCCGAAATAAACAAGATTAAAGAAGAGTTTAAAACTACCGATAACGACACTTCGCTTATCAATTTCTATTCTGATGTAAAATATAAAGAAAATTTGATGCTTCCAGGTGCTTTTCTTCCCGGTTTTGATTCATTGCTAAAAGCTGGTGTAGGTTCAGTTGCAGGGCCAATTTTCGATGCAGAAGGCTATAAAGTAGCTAAGGTTATCGCTATTAAAAATGTGGCTGACTCAGTTAAAGCTCGCCACATCCTATTAAAAATAGACAAGAAACCATTAGCTAAAGTGCAAGCCGAAGCCGATAGTTTGAAAAAGATGATTCAAGCCGGTGCAAACTTCGCAGAACTAGCCACCAAGCTATCTACCGATGCAGGTTCGGCCATAAAAGGTGGTGATTTAGGCTATTTCAAACAAGGAATGATGGTGAAACCCTTCAACGATGCCTGTTTCAACGGAAAAGTTGGCGATATGCCAATCGTGGTTTCACAATTTGGAGTACACTTAATTGAAATTACTGCTCGTGGTAAAGAAACCCGCAAATACGACATCGGTACTGTTGTTCGCCACGTTGAACCCAGCAACAAAACTTATCAGGCCACTTTTGCTAAAGCAGATGAATTTGCTGCAAAAGCAAGCTCGGCTGAGGCGTTTGATAAAACTGCCGAAGAACTTAAAATCAACAAACGCGAATTTGATGTTAAGGAAACTTCTACCAATATCCCCGGTATTGACAATGCAAAAGACATTATCGGTTGGGCTTACAATGCCGACAAAGACAATGTTTCAAAGGTGTTTGAATTGGGCAAACGTTTCGTGATTGCTAAATTGAAAGAAGTTACCCCTAAAGGATTTAAACCCTTAGATCAGGTTAAAGACGATGTAACCCTCAATCTTCGCAAACAGAAGAAGGGCGAGAAACTATCGGCTGAATTGGCCGAAGCCCTTAAAACCGCTACAGATGCTGGCTCTTTAGCAGCTAAATTAAGTTCTCCCATTGATACAGTTAGAGGATTAACATTTTCTTCATCACAAATTGCTACTTATGGCCGCGAATTTGATTTGATTGGAACAATTGCTTCTACTAAAAAGCCCGGAGCGACTAAACCGGTTGCGGGAAGTACAGGATCTTATGTGGCTTTCGTAAGTAATATTGAAGAACCTGCTGCTACAAAAGATTACAAAGCCAGTGCTGCTGAGTTAAAGCAAACGTATAACCAACGGGTGCAATACGAAGTGTTTGAAGCTTTGAAAGATAAAGCCGGAGTTATCGACAACCGAGTGAAAAGCCAATACAGTAAGTAATAACTAGACTTGAAAAGAATAACCCTGCTAAGCGTAAAAACACTACGTTTAGCAGGGTTTTTAAATACTCTTTAGCACCGAATTACTTTCAATTAAAAGCCCTCTCACCCCGGCAACATTTGCAGCCTCAATATCACGAGGGCGGTCGCCAATCATTACCGATAACTTAGAGTCGATTCCAAAGCGGGCAACAGCTTTTTGAATCAGTAAACCTTTTGGTTTTCTGCACAAGCATTCAGACACTGCGGGAAAATGTGGACAAGCATAATATTCAGCAATTTCCACCCCAAAACTCTTTAGTTGTTCCGATATACTTTGATGCATTGCCTCTAAGTTTTCCAATGTATATAAACCTTTGCTTACTCCACTTTGATTGGTAATCACAATAAAGATGTAGCCCTGTTTGGCCATTTCTTGTAAAAATAAACCTATGCCGGGAAGCAGATAACTATTTTTAAGTTCAAAATTATAAGCACCATCGCGTTCGGCAATCAGCACTCCGTCGCGGTCAAGAAAAATGGCTTTCTGCATTACAGGCAAAGAAAATGCAATTGAGGCTACAATCTACAAAATGATATGCTTTGATTTGCCATTTGAAATGGTGGTCTACTTTTGCCGTGTAATTCTGGAGAGAAGTTTTCTAATTTAACCCCTAATGCAACCCAACCGCGACAATCAAACCCCTCGGGAAGTTCTTACCCAATACTATATCGACAACGGTTTTTTGCCCGACGGAGGCGAAGCCAGCAAAAGTGTCAAGATATATCTGTTGCCGAGCTTTCCAATCTATTTCCCTAACTTTGATTCGAGGCGAAAAGTTATTTTAAAGCACGACCTGCACCATTTAGTCACCGGTTATGCTAACGATATGGCGGGCGAAAGTGAGATTAGCACTTGGGAGATTGCTTCGGGCTGCAAAGGTTATACAACGGCCTTTTTGATTAATAGCAGTGCAGTTATGACGGGTGTTCTCTTTAATCTCCGCTGTGTTTTAAGAGCCTTTGCCCGAGGCCGAAGAACAAAGAACCTCTACCACGACCTCATTACAAACAATCAGGCCATGGACATGAAAATAGCCGAGCTCCGCAAGGTGTTTGACTTAGATAAAGTCCCGATAGACACCAAACCAACTTTAACAGACATATTGCTTTTTGGGCTGTTCTTAGTCTATGGGTTGGTGTTTTCATTAAGCTCGGTAATTCTTATTCCCCTTATATTTTTCTATTCATTGTATGTTGTGATAACTGGGAGAAATGAACAACACGATAGTAAAAATTAAGAGAAATAGCTATTTATTAGCCTTCCCTTCTTTTACCTTTGCCTTCAAATTTTAATATTTAAATAAAATGGACGACAAATTTTTTCAGGTCTATAACGTGCCCTCCGAAGGTACCTTGGCCAAAACCTTTATGGCAAATGTGTTTATGTGGATGGGTGGAGCATTGGCTACATCGGCCATTGTGGCTTGGTTCTTTTCTCAAAATGCAGCATTTCTGAGCTTAATGGTAACCGAAACCGGACTTAGTGTTTTTGGTTATGCCGTAATGTTTGCTCCGCTTGGCTTTGTTTTGGCTCTTTCGTTTGGATGGCAGCGGTTTTCGCTTTCCACTATAATGGGTTTATTCATTGCTTATGCTGTGATTAATGGCCTTTCGCTCAGCTTCATTTTCCTTGTGTATTCCTTGGGAAGTATAGCCAGCATCTTTGCAGTTTCAGCAGCAATGTTTAGCCTGATGGCCGTTTTGGGTTACACCACCAAGACCGATTTAACCGCTTTTGGCAGCCTGATGATGATGGCACTTTTCGGTATCATCATTGCCTCGGTTGTAAATTTCTTTTTGAAAAGTGATGCCATGAGCTATGCTATTTCTTTCATCGCAGTATTGGTCTTCACCGGGCTAACTGCTTATGATGTTCAGAAATTGAAATACATTGGAATGACTTCTAACAATGATGGCATGACTATGCGTAAAGTGGCTATAATGGGTGCTTTGGAACTTTACCTTGATTTTATCAATCTATTCCTTGCTTTGCTTCGCTTGTTTGGCGGACGAAAAGACTAATGGCTTGAAAAGGATGAATAAAAAAAAGCCTCTCAATAATTTGAGAGGCTTTTTTTATGCTGTGACCCCGCGGAGGCTCGAACTCCGGACCCGCTGATTAAGAGTCAGCTGCTCTACCAACTGAGCTACGAAGTCTTATTTTTCAGGGGGCGAAAATAATGGCTTTTGGGCAATGAACATTTTTTAATCCGATTTAGTTCAGGACAAACACATTTAGTTTTCAATACACCAATTGTTAGGCATCACTCAATTTTATGCTCATTCCCATCACACATCATCATAAAGTAACCCAAACACTTCCCAGGAATGAATATTCAGCAAGGCTTCTGAAGGTTTTTCTTTACTCAGAATATTGAAATCAATAGTGCTAAGTAATGGGCCTTTTTTGAAGGGGTTCTTTAAATACCGTTGCGATTTGAGGATATTGTAAAACGAATTTGATTCCAAGCAAATTCCAACAATTCCCTTGCAATTGGCTTGAACGGCCTCTATTTCCAAAGCCTTTAGCAAGTTTTTATATACCTGTTTGTCATCACCAACCGCCTCTAAATCAATCAAATTAAAAATTCCCGAAATCCCAACGCTGTAAATCAAATATCCATCCATTTCACTGTGGTTGAAATGGCCGAGAATGAAATAGCTGAAATTGGGGTTTTGTGTTCTCCAGTGCATAAACTTAGCACTCTTTGCTGCATTGATTTTGGTGTTGTCAGTTTTGAAAGCATAGTTTTCAAAAAGGCCATCAGGTGAAGTGAACTTTCGGATGTTCTTATTGGGTTTGCTGTTAATAAAATGAGAGGCTTTTAGCAAAAGTGTTGGTTTGAAAAAATTGCTTAGGCCTCCAATGTTAATCCAGCCGTTCTTTAAAAAATTGGAGGTAGCGTTCTTCGAGCAAAGCGTATAAGAAAACACAGGATTCAACTCCCAAACCTGTTCTCTCAAGGCAGCATTAATCAAAGAAGCCAACCCTTTGCCCTGATGTGCAGGGTGAATCATTAAATCGGTGCATTTGTAAACAGTGTGCGATTTGCCAAAAACGTTCAGCACTTCCGTTACCATTGCTCCCGAACCCACTAATTTATCAACCGAAAATATTCCCATCCAAATAGCTTCACCAGCCGGATTATCAAAATATTTCCATTGCACCACCTCAGGTTTCAAATGCATATTGAATGCCAAAGAGAATAATTCAGTCATTTGAGCAATGTTTTTTTGCTCTAGCTTCTTAACGGTAAACTCTCCCATTATCTGTTTCGTAAGGAATTTACTAAGGAATGAAAACCATACATACTAGCTATGCTTTCTTCCGTGGAACTGAAATACTGGTTAATCCGAAAGAAAGTGTCGGTTTCAGGGTTGTCTATCGTGTTTATTTTATCTTCGGTTTTCAAAAGATAGTTGAAGCCCGATTTTAGTGCCAGATTTTCAATGTTGCTGTTAAACTGTCCATTTGGATAGGCCAGAATTTGCACCTTTGCTCCGGTAATTTCTTCGAGAATATTTTTAGATTTAAGCATTTCAAACTCTACCAACTCTTCGGGAATAGCCGTAAAAATGGGGTGCGAATGGCTGTGGGAACCCACTTCTGCTCCTGCACTCGATAAGTTTTTTACATCCTGTTTCGATAACATTTTGGAGAATTTGGTTTTATCTAAGCCAAAATGTTCTGCCATATTGGTTACAAATTTTCGGCGTTGCAATGGGTTTAACTTCGAAAGCGTTGCAGTAAACTCATTTTCGGTATTGGCCGGATTTTCTCTGTCGATTTTAATAGGGGTAGCCATATATTCATCGTCAAAGTAGGTTGTGGCATCCACTTGGTTTAACATATCATATACCCGCACAAAATCCTGCGGAAGCCCGGTTTCCAATATTTCAGTATCAATATTGATATTAAATTTCAGTTTGTATTTAGATAGAGCAGGAAAAGCGTTTTTGGCAATATCTAAATGGCCGTCGTCGAACGAAATAACTACTGCCGAGCGGTTTGATTTCTGGAAATGTGCTTTCACTTCCGAAATATGAATCACTTTATGATACCGCCACAAGTGCTGGCATATTCCCCTGAAAACCTTAACGGGAGTGGGCCTGTAAAATGTTTTTTGCTCATCACTTACCTGATGAAACATCAAAATGTAGAGCCGTTTTTCCTTTTGACGTTGAAACCAAAAATTGAGAGAGATAAATTTTAGAAACCTAAAAAACTGTGAACGCATAATATTGTTAAGGCATTAAAATTTGAAAAGCAAAAATATACAGACAACATACGCAAACCTAAGTTTAAACATTAAATCCATTTGGCAACAGTTTCGCCCATTTGTAGGCAAGTACCTATTACCCTTGCACTGGCTATTGCACCGCTATCAGCAGAAATATTTCGTCCTACGAAAAACAGGTTTTTATAATATGGCGAGGTGAGAGTTTCGTTGGGAATGGAATAATAATCGTTCTCTGCAAAATACTCCATAATTACAGGCTTGCCGGGTTGCCAAATTTCAATTGGCCAAGTAGCTTTTATAGAGGAATCACTGCGTTTTATAGCTCCCAATACATCTTCTTTTCTTAGAATTTCTTTCCCTTGATTACGTTCAGTTATTCTTACTCCGGTTTCAAAAGCTAATTCGGCTATCGCAGTATTGCTAAACAATGGAGAAAAGGCTTTCAAACATTCCACTATCAATTGGGCGTTGCTTCGGGCTTCAATTTCTATAGCTGAGAGATTTCCAATATCCTTAGTTGTTGTTCCTGACCAAGTTTGAGTAATAGGAATTTTTAACCATATGTTATCGATGGCTGTTTGCCCCGGAACGAGGGAAGTAAAGGATAGTGCTGTTGAAATTCTTCCCGCTTGTTCAGCCTTTTTCAAGGCATAAACTAAAGCCAATTTAAGTTCTTGTATGTCAGAACCTTCCACACCCGATACCCTTACCGAAAAATGAGATTGCTGATATTCCTCATCCTGTATTGGGGTTTTTCCGGCTAAAGTTTGCAATAAGGCCGTTCCCGAAGCATCAATAAATGACTTGGCCAAGAATGAATACTTTTTGTTTTGGTGAAAAGCGGAAAGGCAAGAAAGAGAATCTTCATTCGTCTCTACGCCAATTACTGTAGTGTGATAAAATGTTTGAACGCCCGACTCGGTAAGCAACTTATCACATAAAAAAACAAAAGCGGGTTGTTTGTAGGGTAAAAATTTATTTCCGTTTTTGGTTCTAATGGGGGAAGTGTTGGACAATTCTTTTAGTTTCTCGGCAAATTCAGCCAAAAAGCCATCGGAGGAATAAGTGAAATCATCTTGCTCGTTTCGGAAATATAATCCGCACATAGTTCCTACAAAAGTATCGGTAGCCCTGCCGCCACTGAATGGTTTTTTCTCTAATAAGGCTACCTTTGCCCCCTGTTTAGCCGCCGAATATGCTGCAGCCACTCCCGCACTACCTCCTCCCACCACTATCAGATCAAAACTAAAGTTATCGGTTTGCATAATCAAAAGCGAAAGTAATAGAAAATGGAGTTAAATTTAATTTGCTGAATATAAGTGCATTGAAAAATAGTTTATCCTCTAATTAAACCTTTAAACACTTGAAAACCTCATAGAACCCAATCTGAATTACTTTTAAATTAATTTAAACAAAAATGAAAACTATTGTAAAATCACTATTATTAGTTGCTGGAATGGGCGTAGCGTTCACATCCTGTAAAAAAGACCGCGACACAGACATTACTTCTGCCGAAGATAATTCATTGGCCGAAAACACTTACGATGATGTAAATGACATTGCTGATCAAGCGGCCAAAGGAAGTCAAAGTTTTAAAGTGGAAGATGGCTCAGGTATTCTTTCTAATTGTGCCATAGTTACGTTTGACACTAATACCGCAATTAAAGACTTTACTATTGATTTTGGCACTGGTTGTCTTTGCAGTGATGGTAAAACCCGTAGTGGAAAAATATTGGTTTCACGCACTGGCCATTACCGCGATTCTGGAACTGTAATTACCATCACGTTCGATAATTTCTTTGTGAATAACAATCAAGTGGAAGGCTCACGAGTTGTGACAAATAATGGAACTAATGCTGCTGGAAATATTTCATTTAGCGTAGAAGTAAATGGAACGGTTACTAAAGCAGACGGTACTGTTATTACTTGGACAAGTAGCCGCACCCGTGAATGGATTGATGGGTATGAAACTATCGGAATACACAGCGATGATGTATATCGTGTTTCTGGAACTGCCAGCGGAAGCCGTGTAAATGGTTCAACTTCCACAACCTTTTCGGCCATGACGGTTACTCCTTTAGTTAGAAAAGTAGCCTGTCATCAATTTGTTAGTGGTACTGCTAAAGTTACCCCAAGCGGTAAACCCGAAAGAACCATTGATTTTGGAAGTGGAGAATGCGACAACGAAGCAGTGGTTACTGTAAATGGTAATACTCGGACTATCACACTTCACTAATTTTAGAATGAATTTAACAAAAAAGGCTGCCATTAGGCAGCCTTTTTTGTTTTAAGAAAGACCGAATCACAACTCAATCCCTACCACCAACACATTGTCCACTTGTTCGAGCGGACCTTTCCATTCTTCGAAATAATTAGATAAGGCTATCCGTTGCTGAGGCATTGGCATTCCATTCAGGCTGGCAAGCACTTCTCGGAAGCGGCGTTTCATCATTTTCTTACCGTTGCTATCACCAAACTGTGAATAGTACCCATCAGAGGTCAAGTAAATAACATTTCCTGGTTTTAGCTGTATCGAAACTTGTGAGAACTCTTTTGGATGATCCATCAAATAGTAGCTTCCCACCGGATATTTGCTTCCTGCAATTTCTTCCAAAGATTCTCCATTGTGAAAAAACAGCGGACGTAACGCCCCGGCAAATAACAACGAACTTCCTTCGTTTTCAATACGACAAAGGGCTATGTCCATTCCGTCTTTCACCATTCCGGTTTCCTGTTTTAGCGAACGGATAATAGCTTCGTCAAGTAGGGTGAGCACTTGGGCCGGTTCAATGAGGCCATTTTCGATAATTATATTGGCCAAAAGCTGGTTTCCAATCATACTCATCAATGCCCCCGGAACGCCATGACCTGTACAGTCGATAGCAGCAATATAGCGATACCCGTTCTTTACATAGTGCCAATAGAAATCGCCACTGATAATGTCTTTGGGTTTCCACAGCACGAATGATTTCGGGAAATATTTCTCAATTTCCTCAGGCTGGTGTAGAATTGCACTTTGAATGCGTCGGGCATAATTGATGCTATCTGTAATTTCGTGGTTTCGGTGGTTAAGGGTTTTGTTGGCTTCGGATAATTCGCGGGTCCGCTCCTTTACTTTATTATCGAGTTCACGGGTAAGGTCTTTGAGAGCAATTTCGTTTTGTTTGGCTTCGGTAACATCCTGTGTGGTGCCATATACTTTCAAAACCTGCCCGGCTATACCTGTTATTGGTTTACATATAGAATGTAGGATTTTTGTCTTGCCGGATTTGGTTCGGATTTGATAATAGAAACTAATTGTGTTTTGAGTAAGGATGCATTTATTTAGTGCCTCGTTCACCAATTTGCGGTCGTGTCTTACCACTGTGGCCATAAATAAATCGAGCGAAGAGGTGAAAGTGTCTTTCGGGATTTCAAGTATGGAATACAACTGGTCGGACCACACAAACTGTTTGGTATCGACGTTTAATTCCCAGTTGCCTAAAAGAGCAATTTGCTGGGCTTCGGCAAGGCTTTTTTGGCTAACAACCAAGCTTCGCAACATTTCTTCCTTTTCCTTCACCAAATTCTTTTTCTCAATAGCCTTTTTAATCGCATTGGGAAGCCTAACCAAGCGGTCTTTCAGAATATAATCGTCAATTCCGGCTTTCATGCATTCCACAGCAATTTCATCACTCAACGAACCGGTTACCAATATAAATGGCAAATCGAAGCCCCTTTCTTTCATTTCCAGAAAAGCTGCCAAGCCATGAAAACCGGGCAAAGCAAAGTCAGATAATACTATATGTGGGTTATACTCCTTGAGGGTGCTGTGAAATTCAGCACGATTTACAGTTTGCCTATAATCGTAGCTGGTCTCTAATTTTAATAAGGCATTTTGAACAAGCTCCGCATCGGAGCTATTGTCTTCAAGCAATAATATTCTAATTGCACTCATAAAATGAACAAACTACTTACACCGGTGGCTGGTTAATCAATATCCAATACATCCCTAATTCAACCACAGATTCTGAAAATTTATTGAAATCAACGGGCTTAACTATATAGCTATTTACGCCCAGCTTATAGGACTCTACTATGTCTTTTTCTTCTTTGGATGAAGTAAGCACTACAATCGGAATGTGTTTCGTGGTGTCGTCGCCTTTGAGTTGTTCAAGTACCTCTATGCCACTTACTTTGGGCATTTTAAGGTCGAGCAGTATCAAACGGGGTTGTTGTTCTATGTTTCGAGTGCTGAATTTTCCCTGTCCATAAATAAAGTCAATGGCTTCAGCACCGTCTTCAACATGCAGGAGATTATTGGCCAAATTTTTTGATTTCAAGGCCGAAATAGCCATTTCGGCATCATAAGGATTATCCTCAACTAATAATATTTCTACTGCATTATTCATAGTATTAGAATTTGATTAGGCAAATATATAGTTTATATTAAACAATAGGTAAAGTAAAATAAAAAGTTGCTCCTTTTTCTTCCATGGCCTCCGCCCACACTTTTCCTCCGTGGCGGGTAATTATTCGCTGAACAATAGCCAGCCCCACTCCTGTGCCTTCAAAGTCTTTTACACTATGTAGTCGCTGAAAAACGCCAAACAGTTTTTCGGTATATTTCATATCAAAGCCAACGCCGTTATCTTTAACATAATAAGTGTTCATTTCATTTTCACACTCCAAAAACCCAACTTCAATTTGTGGTTTTGGGTTTTTTGAAGAGTATTTAATGGCGTTTGAAACGAGGTTTATGGCCACTTGTTTCATTAAAGTATTGTCGGCCTTTGCCAAAGGAAGTTTTTCTATAGTGATGGTAACGGGCAGCAATTTATCTTGATGAAGCTCGGAAATGGCCTGCTCAAAAACCTCATTCATATCCACAGAGTATAAATTTACATTTAGTCGGCCAATGCGTGAAAAGTTTAACAAATCGTCGATGAGTTGCCCCATATTAGTAGCGTTAGTTTTCACTATATTAAGAAACCGTTGTCCGTTTGCGTCAATTTGTGCCGAATAGTTGCTTATAAGCATATCAGAAAAGCCATTAATGGCTCGCAGCGGAGCCCGAAGATCGTGGCTAACGGAATAGGTAAAGGCCTCGAGTTCTTTGTTTAAAGCTGCCAATTGTCTTTCGACCCGTTTGCGTTCGGTTATATCGGTGGTAATGTTAATGGCTAATTTTTCGCCATTGAGCAAAATGGTTTCGGCAGACGACATCACCTCTACCACTTTCCCGAAACGATTCTTTACGGTGAGTTCAAAATTTACGGCTCGCCCGGTTTCCTGAATTTGTTTAATTACCTCGCTTCGGCGATCGATGTCGATAATCAAACCTAATTCAATAGCGGTTTTGCCAATTATTTCTTCTTTAGTGAATCCTGTCATGATAACGAAGGAAGGATTTACGTCATAATAAGTGAAATCATTTACACGGGTTATGGCTATGGAGGCAACACTTGAGTCAAACACCTTTTGGAACTTTTCTTCGCTTTCTTTGAGTTGACGAATGTTTTCTTCCAGCAAAGCTGTACGTCCTTGCACTTTTTGTTCTAATTCTTCATTCAGTTTTTGCAGGTTGGCTTCGGCCATTTTGCGTTCGGTTATATCCACCGACAGCACAAAAATACCCTCGTCAACAGGTTGCACGCTTAGTTCAAACCAAGCTGAGCTTCCATCGGGATAAATGAATTCGTTTTCCAAATGCTTACTTGTTTTGTCGTCCATGCACTGCCCCAACACTTTAAAGAGTTCGGTATGTTCTATGCCGGGATATTTCTCCATCATGGTATGTCCGAGCAGTTCTTCCTTTGAATATTTTCCATGACGGGTAAGCGACTTGTTTACATAAATATATTTCCAATCGAAACCAATAATTTGAATGCCTTCGAGTAAATTGTCGAGTGTGCGGCGAAATTGTTGTTCTGATTTATAAAGCTCTTTTATGCCAAGCTGCACTTTCGTTTCCAAATCCTCATTCATTAGTTTTAATTCCTGCGAGCTGTTAAAAATCTCCATCTCCATTTCTCGCACTTTCTGAAGGAGATTTTCGGTTAATTGGTCTTTATTTTCCTGATCTTGCTTGGCTTTAATGTATTCGGTTACGTCTTCCACCCGATGGATAATGTAGAGTACTTCATTATTTTCATTAAGAACGGGTTTGTTTTGCGGACTCCAATATTTCTCCTCAAAGGTGCCATCGGGTCGTAGAATATCGTATTTCTGCACAGCCATTGTTTGGATTACTTTGGTTTGCAACACGGTGTTCAGCGATTTCCGCAAATTGGAAACCCCATCGGCAGTGGGGTCGCCGGGGTTATCGGGAAACACATCAAAGATACCCCGCCCAAGTATTTCTTCTCTTTTAGTGAGTGTGGCGGCTAGGTATGTTTCGGTTACGGCCACAATGGTGAAGTCGGGTTTAAGAATTAAATTTAGCCCGGGTAAGGCTTCGAAGATGGATTGGAAAGGCACCATAATTTATTGTTTTCAATAATTTTTGACAAATATAATGTCCATTAATGAATTCAAAACAGTTTGAAGGAGGTTTTGACTCATACAATCCAATAATATATATGTCTGGGAAATTAAATGCCCTTCAAATTGCAGAAGGAGGATCTGCCAAATTTGAGTCATATTGAAACAGTTGCAAGGCAAACAATCATATAACCCACAAAAAGTATTAGCAATAAAGTCGCTTAAAGTGCTTAAATACAGTTAGTTTAAGTATATTCGCATACAAATACAACAGATGCAAAAAGGGACAAACCAACTCAGTTTTTAAGATTTAAGTATAAGTGGTCGAAAAACCAAGAAGAAATTTTCCTATCAAATAGATATACTCCTTGATTGGGCAAAATCGAGACCGCGATTAAAAAATATTGCAGCAAGGGTTTAAGTGTCGATGGCCGCATATAGTATAGTGGCCTATTGCTGTTTAATATGTCACTGCTTCAACAGGCTAACGGGAGTTCTTGAACGGCTCAACCTTCCTTAATAATTGAATCTAAATCTTGAAATCAAACTCAAATAAACCATTCTAAGCATTTGTCATTAGGGCAATTTGATGACATTCCCCAAGGAAATATGGAAAAATGAATGAATTTAAATTTTGCAATGGCCTCAACTTAATGATATTGAGTTTCACCCCTCATCCTTAGGTAAAACCCCGAAGGGGAAATTGGTGTTTTTATTGAAAACGGAAGTTTATCTGTACCCGTTGCGTTGAGGAATTTTGCTATTCCTACTCCGGCACATTAAACACAAACCCCACCCCAAACACATTTTCAATAGTTAAGCCCGGGTCATCTTTAAGATACTTGCGAATCTTGGTGATAAACACATCCAAACTTCGCCCCAGAAAGTAATCGTTTTCACCCCAAAGAGCATTCAGCATTTCTTCACGCTTTATTAACCTGTTTCGGTTGCTGGATAGGAAAAAGAGTATTTCACCTTCCTTTTCGGTGATGCGGCGGGTTTTGCCGTTAAGGCTTAAGGCTTGGCTTTGATGGTCGAAAGTATATTGGCCTATCGAAATAACTTTTGCATTACCTTCACTCTGAGGCATCCGACGGACAACAGCCTTTATTTTCCAAAGCAGTTCTTCCTCGTCGAAGGGCTTGGTAATGTAATCATCAGCCCCGAGGCCATAGCCCTTCAGCTTGTCTTCTTTCAGCGACTTAGCGGTAATAAATAAAATGGGGATGTTTTTGTTTTTGCTCCTGATTTCCTTTGCCAAAGCAAAACCGTCTATTTTAGGCATCATAACATCCAAAAGGCATAAATCAAACGCCTGATTCTGAAAAGCCGATAATGCCTTTTCCCCATCCTTGCATAGTTTCACCTCGAAGTTTTCGCTTTCGAGATAGTCAGTTAGCAACAGCCCTAAGTTGAGGTCATCTTCGGCAAGTAATATTTTCAAGAACTCTTTAGGCATTGGGCAAAGTGATGGTGAAAACTGTTCCTTCGTTTTTTACGCTGCTAAGTTCAATTGTCCCCTTATGCAGTTCCATAATGCTTTTGGCATAAGCCAGTCCCAGTCCGAAACCTTTCACATTATGCACATCACCTGTAGGCACTCTGAAAAACTTCTGAAACACATTTTTCTGATATTTCTGTTCAATTCCAATGCCTTTATCGGCAATAGTAAGAATAATGGAATTGGCTTGATTACTGGTTCGAATGGCTATTTCAGGATTGCTGTCCGAATATTTAATGGCATTGTCAATGAGATTGCACAAGGCACTCGTTAGATGCACCTTGTCGCCCGAAATAACCGCATTTTCTGCTTCAAGGCTTAACGATACCTTGCAGTTTTGGGCCTCCATTTGCAGCCCAATACACTTTAGCGAATCATGGATGATTTGATGCAAATCCAAAACCGTTTTGGTGATGGGAATTTCTCCCCGCTCCAACGCCGACATACTCAACACCTGCTCCACCTGATGCCGGAGTTTCTCGTTTTCTTCCAATATAATCCCGGTATAATGTTTCACCTTGTCGTCTTCACTTAGGCCCGAATTTTTTAGCATAAGCTTCCCGGCCAGTGCAATATTCGTTAGGGGAGTTTTAAATTCGTGGGTCATATTATTGAGGAAATCCGTGGTGTGTTCCGCTATTTGCTTTTCTTTCAACAAGGAAAGAATGGTTCGCCAATACAGCACCATCACCACCAAAATCAGCAGCACCGAACTAAGGAAAGGAATTCTCATTTCGGCCAAAATAAACTCCTCCCGCTTAGGGAAGATTAATTTTAATTCCAAGCCATTGCTCGTCGACACGCCTGGGATGCAGGTTTGATAGCTATTGGGCTGGATAGCGTAGAAACTGTTGCCGAAATTATTTCCGGCATTGGCCGGCACAGCCAACTTTACCTCAAATGTGTAATCAATTCTGATGTTGTAAAGCCTAATATAATGATTGAACAGCGAATCAATTATATGCTGTTCGCTATTGCCTACACCCTTTTCAAGATTATTGCAGGTTTGGGTATCGACACGCAATGCTTCGGCGGTTTTAGCCAGCACCATATTAGCTTTTTCGTTGAACAACTCTTCCTTTATTCGTGCTGTTTCCACAATCCAATTCACTTGAATTATAAGCACCACCAGCAATGCCAGCGACGAAATACCAATAAAAATATAAGAAGGATTCCGCTTCATTTCAGAACCCAAAATTAGCCTTTTAGCGGGAAGGGGGCTGGCAATAACAAGTTAATAACAACTCAATAACTGCTCAATAACAAAGAGGTTTATAAATCCGCTTCACCTTTGCAATATCAATTTATATTCATAATGAAACCTATTTATTCATTCCTCATTTTTAGCTTTACGTTGGTTTCCTGTAACGGACAAAATACGGCACAGGTAGTTGCTGACAGTGTAAAAATAATCGCTTACAATGCAGAAAAGCCTGCTGAGTCGTGGCCCGAAAGTTTTTATGAGTGGATGCTCCGTACAAACTCTACCCGAGGCCCTCGTTTTTCGGTGAGCGATATTATGATAGACCGTAAAGGCGATATTTGGTTTGCTGCATCCGAAGGGATTTTTCAATACGATAGCACACGGGTAAACCAACAATGCCTCACAAAAACCTGCAACCATGACATTGAAGTGGAGCGTGATTTAATAAAACATAATCAAGAACTAGGCAAGGCATTTATCAATATTGCTGCAAAAGAAAACCTGAGAGACTTTCATGTACAATCATTGTTTGAAGATAGCAAAGGTGTATTATGGTTTGGCACTAGCGGCCATGGTTTGGGACGTTACGATGGCCGAAGCTTTGCCTTCTTTTCTTATAAAGAAGGGCTGAATGATTATTCGGTCAGCTCTATTTTAGAAGACAATGCCGGAAACATCTGGGTTGGCACGCAAGCCGGAGTAGCTAAGTATGACGGCAAATCATTTACCACCTTTACCACAAAAGATGGGCTAAGCCATAATGCCGTACTTTCTATGTTAAAGGATAATGCCGGCAAGTTATGGTTTGGCAACAAAAACGGTATCAGTATTTATGATGGGAAAAGCTTTTCTCAACTAAAGAAGGATAATGGCGAAACCTTCAAAGATGTTCGTTCGATGATGATAGATAAATCGGGCAGAGTTTGGATTGGGAGCAGCGATGGGGCGTATCTATACAATGAAAAAACGCTGATTAACTTCACCTCAAAAAATGGCTTGAACCAGTATGCCATTAAATGTATGATGGAAGACAGCCGTGGCAATATGTGGTTTGGAATAGATGATGGAAAGAACCCCAATAGTGGAGGGGTATGCAAGTATGATGGCAAAGCATTTACATATTACAGTGAGAAAGATGGGCTGATGAACAATAGCGTTATCAGCATATTGGAAGATAAGGGTGGAATTTGGTTTGGCACTGCCGCCGGATTGTGTCGCTTCGATGGCAAAAAGTTTATTCATTACACCGAGAAGGTGAAATGGGATGGTTGTTAAAAGCCCTTCCCCAAAAAACAAGACTACCGCCTTTAAAGTCCCTCTCTTGAGGGGAGGGATTTAGGGAGAGGTCTATTGTATTAATAAACCTTTTAATCTTGCACCCTCATATTCAAATGAAATCAAAAACTATAACCCTACTAACTCTTTCGGCTATGATTATAGCTGCATGCAGCAGCACCAAAAACAGCACTTCGTCATCTCCAACTGTTGTTTCAAAATCTTCCAATGGTATTTATCCTCCCGGTATGGAAGAGTTGGCTGCTATTTCAACCCAGTATCAGGATGTTACTTTGGATAAACTGAATCAAGGACACGTATTATATACGCAGGGAGCTTGCACAAATTGTCACAATCCTAAGAATATTTATCGTCATGGCACCTCGGAATGGAAAGGAATAATGGATGATATGGCAGTAAAAGCCCAACTTTCCGACACCGAAAAAGATGCAGTATATAAATACGTACTGGCCATAAAAATGAAACAACCCAAATAGAGGACTAAGGTAAATAAAGCAAAAAATTGCCTTTCGCATTTTTATTTACTTTCGCCCCACAAATTTAAAAAATGAAAAAAATTATTCTTTCAGTTATTACCTTGGCTTGTGCAGCATCAGTGTCGGCTCAAACCAAATCAAAAATCGTATTGAAAAACGAAGTTGACACAGTTGTTTATGTAATGGCAAACAATATTGCTAAATATTTACAGCAAATGGGATTAGAAAATCCGAACTTAGATTTAATGAAACAAGCCATGCAGGAATCGTATGCTAAAGTTACGCCGCTTATGGATTTATCTACAGGCGAAAAGTTTGTTGGGAAATATTCTGAAAAACAAAAAGCCAATAAAGGAGCTAAGAATGTTGCCGCCGGAAAGAAATTTTTGGAAGAAAACAAAAAACGTAAAGGAGTTGTAGAATTACCAAGCGGTTTGCAATATGAAGTAATGAAGATGGGTGATGGGCCAAAACCTGTAGCTACCGACAAAGTAAAAACACACTATCACGGCACTTTACTCGATGGCACCGTATTCGATAGCAGCGTTCAACGCGGACAGCCTATTTCTTTTCCGGTAAATGGAGTTATCAAAGGCTGGACAGAAGCTTTGCAACTAATGCCTACAGGCTCTAAATGGAAACTATTTATTCCCGCTGGTTTGGCTTATGGCGACCAAGGTGCAGGAGCAAACATTGGCCCTGGCAGCACACTTGTATTTGAAGTAGAACTTATCGAAATAGAAAAACCGTAAGACTAATAACGAAAACAAAAAAGGCCGGATAGCAAAACTGTCCGGCCTTTTTTGTTAAACATTAAAGAACACTTGAGTATTCAAAATTTCCAGTTTGCCGAAGGCGAAATAATCAACATAAACAAGCCGCTCACTTGGACTTCGTTTCAGGTGGCTAATTTTGTGAAGTATATCGTAAAACGCACCTCTACAACGAAGATAAAAGTAGGGCATGCCGGAACACTTGACCCCTTGGCAACAGGGGTATTGCTCGTTTGCACAGGCAAGAAAACGAAAACTATTTCCGATTTGCAGAATATGGGAAAGTGCTACACTGGCACAATAGTTATCGGAGCCACAACCCCTTGTTTCGACCTCGAACAAGCCATAGACAACTATTATCCCATCGCCCACATTTCTGATGAAGATATCCATAATGCAACCCAACCTTTTATTGGAGAAATACTTCAAACGCCACCTATCTTTTCAGCAGCGTGGGTGGGCGGCAAACGCTCATACGATTTAGCTCGAGCCGGAAAGGAAGTAGAACTTGCCCCTCGCTTAATCACTATTCAGGAATTTAGCATAACTGCTATCCGTCGCAAGGAAACATTTATCGAAGCCGACATTTTTGTGCGATGCGGCAAAGGCACTTATATACGTTCGTTGGCTCGTGATTTAGGCATTGCCCTTGGTAGTGGAGCTCATTTATCAGCCTTGTGCCGAACTGCCATTGGCGAATTTAAGATTGAATATGCTCTTAGTCCGGATGAGTTTAAAGCACAGGTTGTAGCTCAATTTGCAATGCCAGTAAGCTAAGCAAGAAGAAAGTAGTTAAAAGCAATTGAGCCTTTTGGATAAGTATTTAGGGAGTAAATATAATTTCTTAAAAACTTTTCAACCAATTCAAATTAATATTATTTTCGCACCTTTAAAATTAACGAGTAAATTTATCAGAAAATGTATCTGACACCAGAAGTAAAATCAAACCTGTTTAAAAAACACGGCGAAAACGCAAAAGATTCAGGAAATGCTGAATCCCAAATTGCTTTATTCACGCTACGCATCAACCACTTGACCGAGCATCTTAAAAAAAATCGCAAAGATTTTAATACCGAAAGAGCTTTGGTAAACATGGTTGGTAAACGCCGTAGCCAATTAGACTACCTGAAAAATACACAAATTTCAAAGTACAGGGAAGTCATTAAGAAATTAGGCATCCGTAAATAATTTTTATATAAAAGGAGAAAAGGCAGCTTTCGGGTTGCCTTTTCTCCTTTTGTTGTTTTTTGGGTTTTTTCGAAAAACTCATTCTGTTTTCTCCACAATTACAGGGAATTTGTATTGTCTCAATACGCATATCCCACATCTCAAATCTAAACAATGAATCCAATTACAAAAATATTCAACCTTCGTGATGGTCGCGAAATAACTATCGAAACCGGTAAATTAGCTAAACAAGCCGACGGTAGCGTAGTTGTCCGTATGGGCGACACCATGTTACTTGCTACAGTGGTAGCCAACAAAAAAGCTAAAGACGGTGTAGATTTCCTTCCGTTGTCTGTTGATTATCAAGAGAAATTTGCCTCTGCCGGACGTATCCCCGGTTCGTTTCAACGTCGCGAAAGCCGTTTGTCTGATTACGAAATTCTAATCTCTCGTTTAGTTGACAGGGCTTTGCGTCCTTGCTTTCCCGATGATTTCCACGCCGATGTGCAAGTAGCTATTTCGCTTATTTCTTTAGACGAAAACGTATTACCTGATTCATTAGCAGGATTAGCAGCATCGGCAGCTATTTCGGTTTCCAATATTCCTTTTAACGGGCCTATTTCTGAAGTGCGTGTTGCCCGAATTAATGGTAAATATATTGTTAATCCTGGTAAAGCTGATTTAGCAAAAGCCGATTTAGATATTTTGATTGCCGGTTCGGCCAAAGATATTTTGATGGTAGAAGGCGAAATGAAGGAAGTGAGCGAAACCGATATGATTGAGGCTATCAAAATTGGCCACGAAGAAATCAAGGTACAATGTCAGGTTCAATTAGAACTTGCCGCTTTGGTTCCATCATCTAGTCCAAAACGTGAATACAACCACGAAACCAACGACTGGGATTTCAAAGAAAGAATAAAGAAAGCGACTTACGATGGATTTTATGCTGTTGCAAAAGAAGGCAATGCAAGTAAAGTAGCTCGTAAAGAAAAGTTTGAAGCAGTTCGTTCGGCTTTTGAAGCAACACTTACTCCTGAAGAAATGGCCGAAAAAGGCTTTTTGTTAGGGAAATATTTCCACGATATTGAAAAAGAAGCGATGCGTGATTGCGTTCTTGCTGAGCGTCGTCGTTTAGATGGCCGTAACCTGAACCAAATCCGTCCGATATGGGTTGAGCCGGGTTATTTGCCTTCTCCACACGGTAGTGCAGTATTTACTCGTGGCGAAACGCAATCGTTGACCACTGTTACTTTGGGAAACAAAGACGATGAGCAAATCATTGATGGTGCTGTGTATGATGAAATGAGCAAATTGATGTTGCATTACAACTTCCCAGCGTTTTCTACCGGTGAGGTAAAACCGAGCCGCGGCCCTGGTCGTCGTGAAATTGGACACGGAAACCTTGCTTTGCGTGGTTTGAAACAAATGCTTCCTTCTCTAAACGATTGTCCATATACTATTCGTATTGTTTCCGATATTTTGGAATCGAACGGTTCAAGTTCTATGGCTACTGTTTGTGCAGGGTCAATGGCTTTGATGGATGCAGGTGTGAAAATGAAAAAAGCTGTTTCGGGTATTGCAATGGGTTTGATCACCGATAACACCGGACGTTATGCTGTTCTTTCGGACATCTTGGGTGATGAAGATCACTTGGGTGATATGGACTTTAAAGTAGTTGGAACAAAAGACGGTATCACTGCTTGTCAAATGGACATTAAAGTGGACGGTCTTTCCTACCAAGTTCTTGAAGAAGCGATGTTGCAAGCTAAAGAAGGTCGGATGCATATCCTAGGCGAAATGGCCAAAGGAATTGCTGAACCAAGAACCGATTACAAACCACATACTCCACGAATTGAGCAATTAATTATTGAAAAGGAATTTATTGGTGCAATCATTGGCCCGGGTGGAAAGATCATTCAGGAAATGCAACGCGAAACCAATACCAATATCAGTATTGAAGAAAAAGACAATAAAGGCTATGTTCAGGTTTACTCGAAAGATAAAGCCGGATTAGATGCCGCTCTTCGTAAGATCAGAGGTATTGTGGCTGTGCCTGAAGTTGGTGGTGTTTATGATGGAGTAGTAAAAAACATTCAGGCTTTTGGTGCATTCGTTGAATTTATGCCCGGAAAAGATGGTTTGCTTCATATCTCTGAACTCGACTGGAAACGTATTGCTAACGTAGGCGATGTGTTGAAAGAAGGCGACAAGGTGCAAGTGAAACTTATCGAAGTGGATCCTAAAACCGGTAAGTATCGTTTATCTAAAAAGGTATTGATGCCGAAACCGGAAGGTCAGCCTACTCAGAACTAGGAATATTAAACCTATAATTGAAAAGCCGAGGCGTTATGCTTCGGCTTTTTTGTTTGTGAGGGTAAATAGCAAAGATGGCATTTTTGGAGTCTTTTACTTTCCACCCATTTCTCGAAGCTAACGCAGCTAACAAAACGTTTATTTTGGTTTTTTCTTGCAGTGGAATAGCTAGAAATATTCAACATTAAGATTGTCCCGCACCAGCCGATTACCAATTCAAAATCCTTTTACATTTGCGATATACTTTTTAGTACAATTTAAAAACGCTTAAATAGCCCCAAATTATTCAATCATAGTTTTATGCATTCCATCCAGTCGCTTTCCGATATATATAACCAACCCCTTTTCGATTTAATAAATCAGGCACAGCAGGTTCATCGGGCCAACCACACCCCCAACGAAGTGCAGGTAAGCTCACTTATCTCCATCAAAACTGGCGGCTGCCCCGAGGATTGCTCCTATTGCCCCCAAGCCGCCCGATACAACACGGGAGTCAAGGTTCATAAATTAATGGAAGTGGAAGAAGTAATGGACATCGCCAAAAATGCACAATCGGGCGGTGCTTCCCGCTTATGTATGGGAGCTGCTTGGCGAGAAGTGCGAGATAACCGCGATTTTGATAAAGTGCTCGATATGGTGAAAGGTGTTAATAGCCTGGGGATGGAAGTGTGTGCAACACTTGGAATGCTCACCGAATCGCAAGCCGAAAAATTAGCAGAAGCCGGACTCTATGCCTACAACCACAACTTAGATACGTCAGAGAAAAACTACGAAAACATAATCAGTACCCGCACTTTTGACGATAGATTAAATACCCTGAACAATGTACGCAAAGCAGGAGTAACGGTTTGTTCGGGTGGAATAATTGGAATGGGCGAAAGCTTAGAAGACCGCATGTCAATGTTAATTACCCTATCTTCACTGAATCCCCAACCCGAAAGCGTTCCTATAAATGCACTTGTTCCCGTTGAAGGAACTCCGCTGGAAGAACAACCCATGGTGCCAATTTGGGATATGGTAAGAATGATTGCCACCACCCGAATATCAATACCTAAAACAGTGGTTCGCCTTTCTGCCGGACGAACACGTATGTCGCTTGAAGGTCAGGCTCTCTGCTTTTTGGCTGGAGCAAATTCTATTTTTAGCGGAGAAAAACTACTCACTACCGCCAACCCCGATTTCGATGCCGATAAGGAAATGTTCAACCTCTTTGGATTAACCCCCAAAACGCCATTCCAAAACGACCCAAGACCCAAGAAGTTTTTAGAAAACGTAGTTTAAGGGATTGAAGTGGAACTAATCGATACCCACACCCATCTGTATCAACCCGTATTTAAGGACGACATCAGTGAGGTAATTGCCCGTTGTAGGGATAATGGCATTTCTAAACTCTACCTCCCAGCTGTAGATAGCGAAAGCCACAGCCTTATGCTTGATTTAGAAGCCCAATTTCCCGGCGAATGTATCGCAATGATGGGGCTTCATCCCTGCTCTTTAAATGCCGATTACAAAAAAGAATTAGCCGAAGTAGAATCCTATTTAGCCAAACGTAAATTTTGTGCCATAGGCGAAATAGGCTTAGATTTTTATTGGGATAAAACCTTCACCACCCAGCAATATGAAGCATTCGAACTTCAAATAAAATGGGCGAAAGAACTAAATATCCCCATCGTTATTCATACCCGAAACGCCACCTCAGAAGCCATTGAAGTTATCGCCAAACATAAAGACGATAAGCTGAGGGGGATTTTTCATTGCTTTTCGGGCGACGCTGCACAAGCCCAACAAGTAATTGATTTAGGATTCTACCTTGGTATAGGTGGAGTAGTTACTTTCAAAAATGGAGGAATGGATAAGGTTGTGGAACAAGTTTCACTCAACCATATTGTACTAGAAACCGATGCACCCTATTTGGCTCCCGTTCCCTATCGGGGCAAACGCAACGAATCTTCATACCTGAATATTATCGCTCAGAAAATTGCCGATTTACATCAGGTTCATATCGAGAAAGTAGCAGAAGCAACCACACAAAATGCAATTGCCATTTTTGGCAGCTATAAATATGGCAACTAATCCGATTTCATTTAGCAATCTTTGGGGCATTAATATTCTTTGCAGAAGGCTCTTCTATGGTTTAGTAAATTACCTGTACCCATAATTTATTTCACTTTTTTATTCCTCTCCTCAATCCCCTAACCCCTATTTTTGTAAAATGAAATTATCAAATCATATTACTTTAGGTGTATTCGTGCTAGCTTCAATGCTTTTTTCTTGCACCAAGAAAAGCGGCACACTTACCATTCAAATAAAACCAATTGTAAATGGGCAGCCATTAGAGTTAAATTCCAAATATAAATCTTTACCAGGCAAGTGGTTTAAGGCCGAAAAGCTAAAGTTTTATGTTTCCGATTTAGCCATCACGGTTGCTAGGCAAAGTTTCCCGCTAAAAGAGGTGATTTTGGCCGATCTGTCTAATCCGGCCAGTTTAAGTTATACGTTTTCGGGTTTCGATGATATAGAAATAAGCAACGTAACATTCGGCTTGGGCTTAAAGCCAAGTCTTAATAATCCAAGCAAAAGCAACGATTACGATTTAGGCCAATTTGAGGACGCCAATCCACTGAGCGGTTCGCAAAATATGTATTGGGGAATGACCTCGGATTATCGCTTCTTTCTTTATGAAGGCAGAAGCGATACCTCTGCCTCACAGACTAATGCCGATTCACAATATCGCTCATTTCAATACCATATTGGGAAAGATAAATTTTACCGAGATGTAAGCACTATAAACAAGCCATACCGATTAAAGCAGGGCGAAGACAATACACTGATTGTGCTTTTAGACTTGGATAAAATGTTTGACAGCGGAACAGATAAAATTGATTTAGGCGTGGAAAATGCTACTGAGGCAATTGGCCCCATAGAGGAGGCTTTGGCTGAAAAGCTAAGTAACAATTTGCAAAAAGCGTTTAGTATAGAGTGAGAGCCTCTCGAAGGAATACTCAGCATAAACAATATACATCCCTCCCTTAAAACTTCACCCCAAAGGTAAGCACCACATTTCCGGTATTATATTTCAAATCGGCCACTTCGCCTTTGCTATTTTGCAATTCGTAAACGGTGTAAGTGTTTTTCCACATACTTAAGACATAAGTGGCATCGCAGAAAAATACCTTTCCGCTATAGCCAAGCCCTAAGGAATAATTTATTTTGTTGAAATAACTGCTTGGGGTCTTGTAAGGACTGGCAAATAAAGCGACTCCACCCCGCAGGGCTATGTTCTGAACTTTCCATTCTGTACCAATACGTACATTTCCGGTGGTGCGATACAGGGCTTTTGTGGCACTGTTTTCAGCCGTAAAACTGTAACCATCATTAGCACTGAAACGGGCAAAGGGATAATTTATCAATTCATAATCGGCACTAATCAAGCCTATTTTCCCAATAATGAATCCAACTCCACCATAGAAACGAGGTGCAGAAGTGAGGTTGTAATTGTAAGTTCCTTGAGGCGAAGATGCCAAATAAGAAGCAGTGTCTAAATTAGAAGAAAGAGTATTGTTCCAGTTATCGGTAAGCATATAAAAGGTAGGCGAAATGGCCGAAGCTCCCAAGCGTAACCAATCCGTTGGGCGATAGATGGCTCCAATCTTTACGTTGTAGCCTGTTCCAACAGTAGATAAATTTCGAGAAAGCGTGAAATCTTGAAAGCCATTGATTTGGTTTTGATAATCACTTTCCGTGTAGTTTGTTTTTTCGTAATAGCGGATACGGCTAATCCCGATGCCACCTCCTAAATAAAGTTTGTTAGCCACATTAGCTCCAAAGGTTATATTGGTTTCGCCTACCCGTCCTTTTATATCGCCTTGCATAGTTTGGCGATTTCCGGGTTTTGAAGCCACAGTGGTGTATTGGTTGGCCAGCACTGTGTCAGGATTTAATAAATAGCTTTGATAGGCCATATTCTCGCCAAAACTGTATTGGTCAGAAGAACTTATAGTGCTACTAGAAACACCTGAAATATTTTGAGCGTAGCTATCTAAAAGCGAAGAAGTGCTATTTGGATTTTCAGATAAGAACACCTGATGGAAATTATTCATCCGGGTGTATGTAACCCCAATACTGAACGATTGCAAACCTGTATTTGTGTCTTTGTTTTTGTTCCAACGGTTTTTTATGGTGCCGATAAAGCCCCAGGAGCCCACATTGGCGTTCAGCTTAAAATCGGAAGTTTTATTACCGTTGAGCGTAGAGTTAGCCGAAATCCCATAAACGGCAGGCGAAAACTGAAACTGCGAACTTCTGTTTACGGCAATACCTGCGGGATTTGTGGCGGCTGTAGTCATATCTACCCCTAAGGATGTAAATGCACCACCAAGAGCTTGGTATCGGGCGGTTCCAACCACATCAGTAGCCGAATAACGCAGGGCATCCACTTCGTTTTGTGCTTGTGAAATTATACCTGAAAACAGGAGGGGAAGAAGGGAAATTGATTTTTTCATAGAGTCAAACAACATTAAAGCTACTTTACAGAAATTGTGCCATTATGCTTGGCTGCTGCGAATTGTGTATGTATTACTGAAATTGTTTGATAACGCTACCGCGTAAAAGGTAAAAATTCGTAATTCATGCTTGCATTTGTATTCCTTAGGTCAAAACCCTACTTTTGGCAATTCATTTAAAACCTTTATGTCCTTAGATTTTTACAAGAAAGACACAAAATCGGCTTTAGAAGCCAAAGAATATGCACAGTGGATAGCGTTTGGGCCATCTGTTTTTCAGGCGGCTCGCATCTTGAGAAGCAGCGGAATACTTAGTGAAATTGAAAAAACCGGTAAAGCGGGCTTGACTTTGGATGAAGTGGTGGCTAAGGTTGATATGCCGCTTTATGGCGTAAGAGTTTTGTTAGAAGCGGGCTTAGGGATAGGTTTAGTGCTTTTGAATGAAGGGAAATTCTCCTTGACGAAAACAGCTTTTTTCTTGCTTCATGATAGAATGACTCAGGCAAATATGGACTTTTCGCACGAGGTAAACTATTTGGGGATGTTCGATTTAGATAAATCCATTCAAAATGGCCGCCCCGAAGGACTGAAAACCCTTGGCAATTGGCCAACAGTGTATGAAGGTTTGGCTCATTTGCCTAAAGATATTCAGGATGCGTGGTTTGCTTTTGATCATTTTTATAGCGATACGGCTTTCCCCGAAGTGTTGCCATTGGTTTTTAAATATAAACCTAAACATATGGCCGATATTGGTGGAAACACCGGAAAGTGGACAATTGCCGCCACCGGGTACGACCCCGATGTGAACATTACCATTATCGACCTTCCGGGACAGTTAAATATGTCGAAAGCCAATATTACCAAGCTGGGCTTAGCCAACCGGGTGAATTTTCACGAAATGAATATTTTGGATGAAAGTCAAATAATCCCTAAAGGATTTGATGCTATTTGGATGAGCCAGTTTTTAGATTGCTTTTCGGAAGCAGAGATAATTTCTATTTTAAAGCGGTGCTATGAAGCATTGAACGAAAACGGACAGGTGTATATTCTGGAACCATTTTGGGACAGACAACGCTTTGCTTCATCAGCATTTTGTCTGCAACAAACTTCCCTTTATTTTACCGCAATTGCCAATGGAAACAGCCAAATGTATTTTTCCGAAACATTTTTAAAGTGCATAGAGAAAGCGAATTTTATTCCAGTGGAACAAACGGACGGCATAGGCGTTAGCCATACCTTACTGGTGTGTAAAAAGAAGGGGTGAGTGTGGTAATCCATTTCAAATCATCTCCCGTTTGTCAATGCTATATCTTTGACAAATAAAATGCCCCCCCGCCCTCCCATATTTCAAGACGAAAAAACGCAAGCCTTTTTTGAACTAAACGGCTATGCTGTTGTGCCGTTTTTATCAGTTGAAGAAGTGGCTGAATTGGAAAACACCTTTCATGCTAAGTTCCAAAATGTTCCTGAAGGGTTTTACTCCACCAGTTTTAGTAAGGATGAAGCGGCAAAAGTTGATTCAGGTGAAATCACAGAACGAATTGTTGGTAAAAAAGCGAAAGCATTTTTCCATTCCTATAAGAATTTAGGCAGTTGCTTTCTTTCTAAGTCGCCCGGCACAAAAGGCGAAATGCCCATTCATCAGGATTGGACAGTGGTGGACGAAACTCGTTTTGATTCCCTCACTATCTGGATTCCTATGTGCGATGTAAATGAAACCAATGGTGCGATGCAAGTATTGGAAGGCAGCCATCGGTTTTCATCAGCCTTGCGGTCGCCTTTGCTTAACAATCCGTTTTCGGAAGTTGAAAACCGGATTCGGCAAGATTTAAAATCGGTAAATATGAAGGCTGGCGAGGCTTTGATTTTCAGCCAGGCATTATTGCATTGTTCGCCGCCAAACAATTCATTAAGTTCTCGGTTAGTGGTAACGTATGGATTTACAGCCACCGATGCCCAACTTTATTTCTACTATAAAAATGAAATCGGCGAAATAGAACAACACGAAGTACCCGACAATTTCTTTCAGCTATATAACACCAACATCGGGTCGAGGCCAACAGTGGGTAAGCTACTCAAAACTTTTCCCTATCAGGAAAAGCCCGTTACTGCTGATGAGTACAGCAAAATGAAGCACACGTTTCTAAAAAACAAACAAGCTATGATTAAAATGAAACCGCTATTTAAGGACGAAAGCAAGCAGGCATTCTTTGAAAAGGAAGGCTATGCTGTTTTCCCGTTGCTGAACGAAACGGAAGTGGCAGACCTAAAAAGTTATTACGAAGCCTTACACATAAAGGATGAAAACGGGTTTGGATTCCATGTGAGTATGGACCAAAAGGATAAGGATATGTGCAGGGAAACACGGGAGAAAGTGTGGAGTGTAGCCCTTCCCAAATTAGATGAACATTTGAAAGATTACAAGCCCTTTGTAGCGAGTTATGTGATTAAGGAACCCAATCCTAAGGGAGTTGTTCCCGCCCATCAGGATTGGTCGTTTGTAGATAAAGAAGAAGAAGGTTATTGCTCCGTAACGTGTTGGGTGGCTTTGGTGGATATGAATCTCGAAAATGGGCAAATGGGCGTGATAAAAGGTAGTCATCATTTGATGCAAAACCATCGGCCATCGCCGTCACCACAAGCCCCGGTGCCACTCAGCGAACACATGTTCAGTATTTTTCCATATCTTACAACATTAGATATGAAAGCCGGCGAAGTGCTAATGTTCGATAACCGGACTATTCATGCTTCGCCACCAAATACCGGCAATTTTGCTCGGGTAGCTGTTGGGATTGGTGTTACTCAGAAAGACGCACAGCTTATTCATTATTACCTGAAACCCGATGGCACACATTCCACCATTATTAAATATGCCGTTGACCCCGATTTCTTTTTGAAATATGAAAATGCCAGCCTAGCCAAATTATATGATGCAGGTGGAGTAATTGAGGGCTATGAAAAACTGGGAGAAATTCCTTACACATTTACCAAACATACTTCTGCCGAACTGGTAGAACTCATCAAAGCCGATGGCAATAGCTTTAATGTACCTATGTGCGAAAAGCTTTCCGTCCTATATGGTTATGATATGACCGGAACTAAACAACCCGAACCGCCCAAAGTGGAAGTAAAAATTGAAGAGTCTTTTACCGAAACGGTTGTTGAGGAGAAAAAGTCGTTCTTCGAGATATACACGCCCTATAATATTTTAAGGGAAGTGGTGTATAGGATAACGGGGCGGTAGGTTTATTGACCCGACGAAAAGCTCGACTTCATGCTTAGATAGGTAAACTCTTTGTCGAGGTCGTGAAAAGTGAAGGCAATTTTATGGCCTGTTTTCCGGGCAATATCTATTAGACCAAGTCCGGCACCGCCTTTGTCTGAGAATGGATTTTCCTGAATAGATTTGTTGTACAGCTGTTTCAGACCCACGTCATTCAAGTCGTTGATTATATTTAAACGACTTTTCAGGGCTTCGGCCTTTTCACGCTTGGTAACATTGCCCGAAATAATGAAAAATCCTGCTCCTTCCCTTCCAATCACTAACATGGACTTATAAAGGTCGCTGATTTTCGATTGGCCCTCGCCGTGTTTCAGAATGTTCTGAGCAGCTTCTACCAACACATTGAACATCTTCTTTTTTATCGAGCGTTCTTCGGTGAGGTTATTGATTTTATATTCGGTAATGGCTAAAATCCGGTCTAAGTTTTCGGTGTTTATTTCGTCTTTGTACACGAGAATTAACTCGCCGCCATTCCCGTTAGTGTCGAAAGAATAAAGTTCGTTTATCAAAGTTAGATAGTTTACTACCACTGACGAATCCGTTTTGCTTAGTTTGTCGGAAAATTATAGGCTGCTAAAGTATAAAAGATTATCAATGTTAAGAAAGTTGTACTAATTTGGTCAACATAGCTACGTTTGCTTTCTAATAATTAAAGGTGAAAATTCTGCTTTTAGACAATTTTGATTCGTTTACATACAACCTCTACCATTATTTGCTGGTGGCCAAAGCAGAGGAGGTTGTTGTGAGACTCAATACAGAAATAACTTTGGCAGAGGCGGGTAGTTTTGATGCTATTGTGCTTTCGCCGGGGCCGGGTCTGCCGAAAGATGCCGGAATTATGCCGGAATTAATAAAGCATTTTCATAACGCTGTGCCTATTTTGGGTGTTTGTTTGGGTCATCAGGCTTTGGCCGAATATTTTGGTGCGGAGCTATTTAACCTTCCCGAAATATTTCACGGAGTAGCTCGTAGCACTTTTCTTCAGTCAGAAAAAGAACCGATGTTTACCAATATTCCCAATAAGATAAAGACAGGACGCTACCATTCTTGGGCTGTATCGAAGCAGAATTTCCCCGCAGAATTAGAGATTACTGCACAAGACGAAAAAGATGTAATTATGGCATTCCGCCATAGAACTTTGCCTATTGCCGGGGTGCAGTTTCACCCCGAAAGCATTTTAACGGATTATGGGCAGGTTATGATAAGTAATTGGGTAGGGGGATTGGGTCAGTTTAAAGTTTAAAGTGATTAGTTTAAAGTTCGCCTCTTCTTATGTCCACCTATCGCCCTGTCGTTCCTCCCTTCATCCCATCGCCTTGTAGTGCTTCTCATTCTACCACAACCTTCCTCACAACTCTGCTATCTCCAATTTCCACTATCAAGGTATAAACGCCTTTAGCTAAATGAGCCACCGTTACTTTTTGCTTATTGGATGGGCAATTGAGTTCTTGCCCTAAAACATTTAGCATTTTAATGGCTTTGATTGGGAATGGCGATTGAATATAAAAAGCATCTTCGGCAGGGTTTGGGAAGATAGCAAGTAAGGCTGCAGCGGTCTCGGTTATGCCCGTTGTGTCGATGGGGCCAACAAAACTGTTTTTGTGGCGGATATTCCCTCGGGTGGTGTTTAAGGTGCGGGTGGGTGTGCAGCCTATGGCCCATTCCACATCTACAAAATAGGCCGAACTATCATAAGCAGCGAAGGCGGGGTCGGTGTATTGGTTGCTATTGCCACTAATGAACCCTGTTAGCTGGAAGTTGCCATCGTCTAGGTCGTCTTTATAGAATTTGTAATTGATAACGGGGTTTGGTTGGCCTTCTATTTGGTAGAAAGTCCAGTTGAAGTTGCCGTTGTTTTGATCTTGGAGGTGGATGGTGCTGTGGTAGGGGCTTCGTGGGGTTTCGGTGCCGCAGGTGCTGAGGGCGGATAAGCGGTAGCGGTAATTGGTTACGTTGGGGTTAGCTCCATAGTCGTGGTATTGGCTAAGGGAATCGTAAGGCACAGCGGCTATTTTGGTGTAAACGTTGGTGGATGTTTCTCGGTAAACAAAGAAGCTATCTATAAGCGTAGTGGGTGGGTTTTTCTCCCACATAATTATATTGTGGGTAGAGGCTGAATCCACAGTTACGAGGCATATTTCGGGAGCGGGGATTTGGGTTTGATAAATGGTTTTAGTGCTGGGGTTGCTCCATCCACAGCTATCGGAAAAGGCACGAACGGAAACTACCCCACTACCGCCTGTTTGCACAGTGATGCTGTTGGTGGTGGTGCTGCCTGTCCAGCCTTGGGGGAGAGTCCATTCGTAGCTTTGGGCTTCGGGAACTGCGGGCACGGTGTAGGTTGCAGTGGTGCTGCAAAGAATGGAATCGGGGCCTTGGATGAGAGTAGGGGAGGGAGTGAGGCAGTTGTAGAGGCGGGCGATGTATTGACGGGGAACATCGTTATAACTATTGAAAGCTCCTACAATTATTAATCGGCCATCGGCTTGCAATTGCATTTCGTGAATATTCAAACTTGCACCTGTGCCTATATGAAACAAGGTATCCACCGAACCATATTGATTTAGTTTGGCTATTCGGCTTAAGGGGTACTGGAAGGGTGCATCTTGGAAATTCTGAAAATTTCCTCCCACAAAAATTGCCCCTTCACCAGTGGTTAGTACGGCATTCAAGTTATCATCTGCTCCTCCGCTGAAAGGGAAATTAGCATCAAGGGTCCCAATTTCAGTGAGGCGTGCCATTTTTCCAACAGGCACAAAATTAAAACTATTTAATGCCCCAACTATGATGATAGAATTGTCGGGCATTAGGGCAATATCTGTAATAAAACTACTTGCCCCAACTTGGGTATTTGCTGTGAAGGCCGCATCTATAGTGCCATTGCTATTGAGCCGTGCTATGCGGCCATTGGGTGGAAATGTGGGGCCGATGGCTGTAAAAGAGCCGCCTATCAGTATTTTCCCATCGGGTTGAAGTTCAATAGTCATTACTTCGCCATTGGGTGCATTGGTGGTGTTGAAACTGTTGTCTATGCTTCCATCGGAGTTTAGGCGAATTAAATAATTGGCCGCAGTGTTGTTGTAGGAAGTGAAAAGGCCCGATACCAGTATTTTGCCATCGGGCTGAATGGTTATGCAATTGGTTTTGTTGTTAAAGCCTGAACCGACATGAAAGGTAGTATCGGTGTTGCCATTGCTTAGTAATCGGGCTATTCCTCTCAGGGTGTCGCCGTTTACGATGCCGAAATCGCCGCCTATCAAAATTTTGCCATCGGGCTGAATGGTGACATGGTTCACATTGGCATTTGTGTTAGCAGTGAAACTTGTATCGAAGCTGCCATCCTGGTTTATTCGGGCTATGTGGTTGCAAGGAAATGATTGGTAGGTGGTAAAATTTCCGCCAACTACTATTTTCTCATCAGCCTGAATGACGATGCTGTTTATGTAAGTGTTTGCCGCTAATTGGGTGTGAAAGGTGGTGTCGAGGGCACCGGGTTGGGCATAGCAATTGACAATGGATAATTGACAATGGATAATTAATAGAGCGAAAAAGAATTTGGTCATTTTGGCTGGATTCAAATGTAGGGGAAAAGTTTTTGAGGGCTATGAAAAATGCTGCTGATTTGGATTTTATCTATATTTGTGCTGAAATATTAAGTAACAACAAAATGCCTGAAATTTTCAGAATGTTTGGTCTTCGGTTTTTCTTCTATTCGCAAGACCACGAGCCTATTCACGTTCACGTTAGTAATGGTGATGGCGAGGCTATTTTTATTGTAATACCAGAGGTTATGCTCAAAGAAGCTAAGGGCTTTAAGGTGAAAGACCTTACGCTGGCCAAAAGAATTGTGTAAGAACGGAAAGAAGAAATTATCTTGAAATGGAAGGAATTTAGAAACGAACAATAAACCCTTAAACACACTGTTATCCAACATGAAAAAGCCTATAAATACTGATGCAATGACCATTCAAAGGGTTTGGTTTGATGCCGAAAATATATACATTGTAACCAACGAAGGCCGAACGATTGGTAACCCTTTGGCTTGGTTTCCTAAACTAAAAAATGCTACCGATGCCCAACGATTGAACTTTAGGGTTAGTGTGTTTAAGAATGGCATAAGTTGGGAAGAGTTGGATGAAGATTTATGCTTGGAAGGTTTTTTTAATTGGTCGCCAAAGGCTGTGGCAGCCTGATTGTAAATTTAGGATTGGGGATTAGTTGAGTTTTTGTTTCTGGCGTTAAAACCGAAGCAAAGCAAGTTCTTGGTTTCTATTTAAAAACAAATTTCTTATCCAAAAATGCCTTTCACAAGCGTCCTCGCTACGATTCGCTAAACGCGGGCGAGGTAGGGTTTATTTCTAATGTGTATTGCATAGAACAAAGTCAAGGGCTAATTACTTTAGTTTCATTTGAGCAAAGTAAGGGTGATCTGGATGTACGGCTAATTCTTGCCGCTGCGGCAGCACAACCACGTCCATATCTTCCATTGGAATTGCACCTAGCAAGGGCTCATTATCGCCGGGAAGCACCATTGCACTGGTGGTGCATCTTCGGTTTTTAAATCTTAGGTCTATTGGCCCCACTACATCATATTCTACAATATGGCCATTGGCTAATTGTGCCTTACGTTTTTCTACAAAAGGCAATTGGAGTTGCTCTTGTATGTTTTCGTTGATGCAGAGATAAATGCTTCCCGTATCAACAAGCATATTTACTTTCATACGTTTTATATCGGCTTCATCCATATAGCTGCGGCGTACCATTTCTATATCGCCACTATTGATGAGTTCTATTTCGGCATACACTAATCCCATAGCTTTTTTGTTTCTGCAAATATATCCGTTTTTCTTAAACTCTTGTTTTGTATGCCAATGAAACAGCCCGCACAAATAATTGATGCGGGCTGTTCCTTGAAGGTTAAGATGGGAATTACAGCTTGATAATATAGTTTACATATACGTTTTTGGGGCGGGATTCAGATGAAGTTCTAGGAGTGCCGTTAATTCCATCTACAACAGGATTTTTCACTAAACCAGTATTTGCACTTCCATTTGATGCTTTCCAAACAGACGTGCCTGTTCCAGATTGAACCTGGCCCCAAACCAAATCGGTTACGTCGGTTCTAAATCCCTGATGCCAATGCCCCTGCAAAGCATCTCCCTGCACACTTCCCGGCTCATTTGTATTTCCATTTCCGTTCGGTGTTCTTAATGCTTCTTCGGGGTCGCCTTCTGCAACCGTTTGGGTTCCATTCACACCCCGCAGGAATTTTCCTCTAAGGTCGGGTACATTGAAACTGCTGCCACTACCTCCGTAATTATAACCGATTGCTAAAAAGAGGTTGTGATATGCTGTGCCTACACTGCCATCATACGGACCACCATCGCACATTACCCAACCCGAATTGGGAGGCAATGCTATTCCACCATACGCTACAATGGTACCGGGAAGCGAGGTGGCATCAATGCCTGCCGGGCCGGTTGCACCCGCAACACCTGCAGGGCCTGTTGGGCCATCATTGCCTGTAGGTCCAACAGGGCCTGTAGCACCCATAGGTCCAGTTACTCCGCCAACAATAGAATCGGCGATTGCGGCTTTGTTTGCATATACGGCATAAGGCACAGAAACTAATTGCTGCTCAGCCACAGTTGCACCATCTTTTGTTATTTTTATAAAGTAGGTGCTACTACCCCAAGGAATAGTTGAAATGTTTCCGCTTTGACTTGTTCCATCGCCAATGTTTAGGTTAATTACACCATAAGCCGATGTCGCCACATTGTTGTGTTCTTCATAGTAAGCTGATGTACCTTGTGGGCTACCTGCTAATATGGATACTTTTAAACTTACATTACCCGTTATCAACGCCCCGCTCGAATTGCGAAGGGCTGCCTGAAAGCGAAATTTCCCGGGTGCACCGCCTGTTTGACCGAATGCTGAAAAAGAGAATGCTAATAATAGAATTGAGAATAGTTTAGTTTTCATTTTTGTTTAATTTTTAATGATTTTGAAAGTGAGTTTGTTGCTAGTGTTGCTTGTTTCGGCTATGCTTAGGAAATAAGTTCCGCTAGCTATGCTGCTAAGGTTTAGTTGTGATGATGATTTTAATTCGGCGGAAAGCACTTCTTGACCCGATAGGGTTGTTAAAGAAGCGTGAATTGATTTGGGGGCTTTGGCCGATAGTTCAATGTTTAGGAATTTCTCGGTGGGCGTTGGGAATACCTTTGCCTCGAAAGTTGCCTTTGCAGTTTCTTCGATTCCTACCATCCAAATTGTTGCCTGCTGGAAACCATTGGTTAGTTGGTTATTCAATGTGTCTACAGGATTGGTTTGAGTAGCTACTTCGCCGAGACTCCATGAGAATGTGCCTTCGGTATCAGAACCTCCCGATGCCCCTATGAGGGTGAAGCCATTACCTGTTTGCCCTCGTGCCGAGAAAATCCCACTCACCAAGAGCAGCAAGAGGGGGATTGTTTTTTGTTTTGTCATTGTTTGGCTATTTATTTTAGATGTTAGTAGGCTGATGTGTGCAAATTCCTTCTTTGATGGTGAACTGGCCATTTACTGTTCCGCCAAAACCTGCAGCTTTAAAGTTGTAAGTTCCCGGCTCATCAATATAGATAATTGAATGCGATGTAGTACTCATATTACACGCTTCTTCCCCTGAAGGTTGGGAGACTAATGCTCCCGTCCACTGTCCGATTTTGACATTATTCACATATACTTCAATTGGAAATGGGTTTATAGGATACGTTTCAGTAACGTTGACCGCCGTAAACACTATTTTGCCGTTTGTGCCTCCATAGGGGTTTGCGGGTTCGGGTGCAGGGGTTTCTTCCTTGCTACATCCGCCAAAGGTGAGTGCTATTATTCCGCAAAGGGTGAATAGGCTTATGAGTTGTTTTTTCATTTTTGTTTTGTTTTTTTCCGCCTACTCTATTTCCCCTTTTCGGCTTCCGGGCTTTTATTATTAAGTTTTCAATTCGAAAAATACCACATCAGCCCAAAAGCCACCGCTGCCAATAGCAGAACAGAGAAGAATGCGGAGACGGAGCGGTTTTTCATTATGTGTTTAGATTTTTACAAGCCCGGCATTCCCGGGTATTCATTCTTTCCCATCCTTACAAAAACTTTACTTCAAATTTCACCACTGTGGTTGCGGATTGGCTTACGGCTACGAGGTAACGGTTAACATGATAGTTCGCCACGGCAAAATCGGCTACATCAGCTTCCATTTGGTGGTTTCCGGTAACGAGAATTGGGGTGCTGTCGGTGTAGCCGGGGGCTGAGCCAAGGTAAAACTTCACATCGCCGGCCTCGGTTACTTTCAAGCGGATGCGTTCGCCGGCCAAGAAGGTGTGGGTAGCAATGTTTTTGTTTTCAGTGGGGTTAAGTGTGCCTGTGAATTTGGTTTGGGTGCGTTCGAGCAGGGTAATGAGGTCGAAATAGGGTTTAATGAGTTGGGTATTGCGACCATATTTACTCATCAGAAAGCCCAGATTTTGGTATTGCACCCACATGGCGTCTTCGCAGGTGGTTTTAATAATGCCAATGTTAGAGGTAACCGAACCCTTTTTCCCAGCTTGGGTATCGCGGGCACCATCGAGTTGGTTGTAAAAAGCAATAACAGCGGCTTTGGTGGTTGCCAATAGCGGATAGTCGTCGAGCAGTTTAGCGAGGGTATCCACTGCCTTAATTCGATCTTCTTTTGGGCCTTGTTGAAAGGGTTTGCGGCCTTGGGCAAACAGGGTTTTGTATGTCACCGATTTTTTGCCATAAATGGGCGTTATTAGCGTGTCCCAATCATCTAACTGCACAGTGATGTTGTCTAAAAGGTCGTCGAGGGTTTCGGTGCTTCCTTTCAAGCGAAACCCAGCAGCAATGCGGTTTGTGTAAGCATCAGAGAATGCAATGTGCGGGTTATTGTACCGATTCAGCATAAATGCCCAATCGGGGTCGGTGGGGTCTTCTAATTCTTTTGCCTTTAAAGCTGCATGATGATAATTGCTTAAAACTAGCCCTTTGCGGTGATTTTTTTCTGTTTCAGTTTCAAGTTGATTTAAAAGATATTTCCATTCCATTGTGTTTAGAAATTAAGGATTAATATAGGTGATTTAAATTGTATTGATTGTTTTAGAGCAAAACTTTGGTTTGTGGGCCACGGAGTTTGTAGTAACAGGCAAACTGGCTGGTTGGTAGGCTGCGGAGTTCGCAGTAACGAGCAAACCGATTGGATGGTAGGCTACGGAGTTCGTAGTAACGAGCAAACTGATTGGTTCGCGGGCTACGGAGTTCGTAGTAACGAGCAAACCGTTTGGTTTGCGGGCTGCGGAGTTCGCAGTAACGAGCAAACCGTTTGGTTTGTGGGCTACGGAGTTCGCAGTAAGGGGCAAACCGTTTATCGCCCCATCTCTCCCTCGCATTTCCATCCCCCTATGCATCTCCCCCTCCTTTCCCAAAAAACGATTTCATAATCTTAACTCCCATTATGCCATTAAAGCCTATAACCCCGGCTAGGGCTAAAAAAGTGAGCATATCTAGGTTTGTTAGCAGTGTCATATTTTGAACGGGGCAAAGGTTTATAATAAATTTATTGATTCATATCATGGTTTTCCTTGATTTTTTAGTTCAAGTCTAAAAGCTGTTGAAATGGCATGATTCATATTCAAAGCCTCATATTTATTTATAATGCTGCCACGGTGGGTCTCAATTGTAGATTCGCTTACCGAGAAGATGTCCGAAATTTCTTTACTGCTCAGTCCATCCATTATCAAGTGCATCACCTCCCGTTCGCGACGCGTGAGGCAGGCCATAGCCGGATAAACACCCACCTCCGGTTCGGGAGGTAGCTGCTTCAGAAATTCTATTTTTTTATCCTTGGTCAAGGCGGGTGCTTTTGATGCCTGTAAAGGAATAATCAAAAAAAGCGAGAAAAACAAGTTTGTTGAGAAACCCCCGTTTTTTGTTGAGAAGCATTTTCAGTTTTTTGGGGCTGAAAGCCTTTCTGCTATTGGGCTTGAAGGGTGTTTTTTAGCAAAATCGAAATGTTGAGAAACCCCCGTTTTTTGTTGAACCGCATTTTCCGGAATCAATGAGTTAGGAAGGCAATGGGACGCATGATGACGCAGATTATGCAGATGGACAAAGATTTTTAATGCTTTAGTCGCATTAAAATCCCCTCCCTTTGAGGGAGGTCTATGTACACAAATACAAATAACGTGTCGTCCCTCTGGGACTTTTAGATACAGTGGCCAATTTTTCTACCATAATGTCGCCCCGATGGGGCTATCAATAGCCTCGTAGAGGCGACATTATGGTAGAAACTATAGGCATCGTTCTCTTCATAGCCCCAGCGGGGCGACACAATAGTTTAAATAGCAATGAAAAAAGTTGTGGTGCATAGCCAAGCCCTTTGAGGAGAGGGGATTTAGGGGAGAGGTCTTTTTAATTCGCCCGTTAGGGTAAAATCAGTTTCCCCATCAGAATATCAGTAAAATCGCGTGTCCCATTCGTCATTCCACCGCAGGTGGAACTAATGTTTCTGTGAGAAAGCAGAAATTTGCCGCACACCATCATTTTCAATAAAAAATGTTTTGTGTCAATTTTTTTATAGTTTCGCCTCCTGTTTCCGTTAAAAAACCTTAATAACCATTAATTAATCCTTAGCAACCCTTTTCCATGAAAAAAACCTTACTTGTATTGCTGTGCAACCTCTTTGCAATAGCAGCATTTGCTCAAAAAACAACCATTTCGGGTACGCTTACCGACAAAAAAACCAAAGAACCCATGGTATCGGCCAACATTGTAGTGAAAGGAACTACGGTGGGTACCACCTCTGATGTGAATGGAAAATTCAGCATTGATTTAGATTTAACCAATCCCGTAGTGCTTCAAATTTCCTATTTGGGTTACGAAAAGAAAGAAGTAAGCGTAAACTCCTCCACCAAAGCAGTGAAAGTGGAATTAGAAACACTTATAATTCCTGGGCAGGAAGTAGTGGTAACCTCGTCGCGGCTTAGCGAAACTATGCAGCAATCGGCTACTTCTATCTTCAAAATGACCGAAAAGGATATTAAAGAAGTAGCGTCGGGCGATTTTTATCAAGGCTTAGCCAGCATTCAGGGAGTGGACATAAGCACCTCGTCTATGGGATTTAAGGCCGTTAATATGCGTGGATTTAACACCACAGCACCGGTGAGGGTTGTTCAAACCATTGATGGAATGGATAACCAAGCCCCCGGATTAAACTTCGCCGTAGGAAACTTGGTGGGAGCTAACGATTTAGATTTGCAAAGCGTGGAAGTAATTACCGGTCCTGCATCGGCACTATATGGCCCCAATGCTATGCAGGGTGTTATTAGTATGAAAACTAAAAGCCCATTTGATTACCAAGGCTTATCGCTACAGCTGAAAGGTGGAAGCCGTAATATGGCTGATGGGCAATTCCGTTATGCTAAAGTGGTGGGCAAAAAGAAAAAATTCGGATTTAAGGTAACCGGTTCGTTTATGCGTGCCGACGACTGGAGAGCTACTGACACCACGGTAAACAAATATGGCCGACTTTCCACTACTCAAAACCTTGCTTCTGTTATTGAAAAACAACAGTACGACACCATTAATAACGATGCTCAAAAAATCAGCGACTTTGTTAAACTGAACAACTACCTAAACTTTAACCCGGTTACTTATCAGGGTTTAAACAAACGGCAAATTAAAACTCCCGGTTATATGGAGTACGATTTATCTACTACCACAACAAAAAGCATAAAATTGGGCGGCAACCTGTCCTATAAAATTAAGGACAACATGATGCTAAGCTATGATTATCGTTTTGGAATGGGAACTGCCGTTTATCAAGGCACAAACCGTTACAGCATAAACGACATAATGTTTCAAC
>CANJNG010000012.1 GCA_947475205.1 Bacteroidota bacterium | reverse complement strand
CGTGTAAACACCTGTATCCTTGCTACGTTATACCTGCTCACACGTGTAAACACCTGTATCCTTGCTACGTTATACCTGCTCACATGTGTAAACACCTGTATCCTTGCTACGTTACACCTGTTTACACGTGTAAACACCAAAACTGGTATTACTACATGCCACAGTGCAAGTTTTTTGCCCTGCTATTCAAGTCTCATTATGTTCAATACCGTAAATAAATATTTTACGGTTTACACAATATTTGTTTCAAAGCTGCGTTATCGATTATATAAATGTCAAATAATGCAGCAATGGAAAGGAATTCAAATACCCCCCGGTCGGCCCGAAGTGCAGTAGTTTACGGCACAGCAGCCACACCTATTATATTATATACGCCCGATTCCTGGGAAGGTCGGCTCGTAAAAGAATGCCTCGAACTTAATCCGGGTTTTGGCAAGGTAGTATTAGCAACATGTTTTAAAGAGTTGAATCCACTACTCATAAGTTACCCAGAAGCTGTGGTGGTATTTGATATGTTTAGTGGCCACTATGCGGGAGTGTATATGGCAAAATATATTCAAAAGAATTATCCGGCAGCGGCTATGCTGTGTGTGTCGGAATTTGGCTATACTAATTTTGCATTGATAGCCCGCAACTATGGGGTTATGGGCTATATGCCCCGAAGTGGCGGTATAGTTATGCTGCGTGAATTACTAAACCTGCTGTTGCAGGGCAAAGCCGAGCTTTGCTTAGGTGTCCGAAATTCGGAAGATTTAGCAATAGAAGATTTTTTAGCAGACCTCACTCTTTTGCGTGCTGCACCATTGCAGGTATGGATACTTGCCATAGCAGATAGAACCGTGCAAGAGTCATCAGATCTAATGGGGGTGAGTATTGATGCGGTAAATATTGATCGCAGGGCAATTAAAAGCCATTTTGAGGCAGATAAATTAGATACCGTGATAGCGGTTGGGAAAAGTATTCGGGAACACTAGATAAAAACTTTACCCCAAAAACTACACTTTTTAGTGTAGTTGCAATTTTAGGTGGGCAATAATTTTGCTCTATTAATAACCAACTAAAAATTAAACAAAATGGCAACTTCAAAATGGCTTTATTCCGAAAACGTTTTTAAAAACGTAACCAAGGACAATTTTATTAAAATGCGAATCATCGCCATTTATACCAAGGCGGTGCTAACAGCCCGGCAAACCGACACGGGCATTGCTGCGATTCTGCTGATTTACGCTGCAATCTGCGATGCCTATATTGCATTGTATAACACCTGGATTGAAAGCGGAGGCGAACACATAGGCAGCACATCGGAGGTGAAAGGCTTATTCAAAAACCTTTCTTCCAAATTGGCTCGCCAATGGGATATTGCCATTCAGATGGTGTATGATATAGATTCAGATGATTACAAACGGCTGTTGCCCAATCGCCGCAAACCTTTTCAAACTAAGAAACAAGCCGACCGTCAGGCGGCGGTATCAGCACTAATTGAGGCCATTGGCTCCGATGCGTCTCTGGCAACCCTTAAAGCTCAAATTGTAGCCTTCTCTTATACACTCGATGCTTCTATTCTGGCTCATCAGGGTGATATGGGCTCAACGGAGGTATTGTCGGATAATCTTGAACACCAACGCATAGGCACTGCCGAAGGGCTTGTGCAAGTATATGCCTCCTTGATGTTGCTTAATCTTACCGACCTTAAGAGAATCGAACCCTTTTTCGATTTGGAAAACATTCGCCAAAAACGCCAAACAGTATTCGTTGAACATGTTTCTGCCGGGTCGTTTAAGTTTATATTTATTCGCACCTTTAAACCCACCGATACCTTTACGGTGGAAAATACCGGAGATGCTAATCTTGATTTCGGGGTGAGCCAAACCCGCACTCAGCCCTTTTCGAGTCCACCTTTTCTATCGGTTTCGGGGCATAGCAATAGCACCGGGAATGGCACTCAGATTATCAATGGTTCTTTCCGTTTCTTTATGGTGGTGAACAACTCCGGGCAGGACGGCAGCTTTAAATTAACTACGAATTTCTAAGCCCCCGGCCTTTATCGTGAAAAAAGCGAAGCAGTATTGCTTCGCTTTTTTTATACCGAATAGCTAAACATTTTGTGGGACAAGAATTTATTGTAAATTGTGTGTTGTTATAATATTCAATCAGCCTATCACACCCCCTCCACATCGCAAACGGCCAATCCATCACAATTTCCATTAGTTTTGTGCCTCCGCCAACCATCGGCATCCCATCACCACGAACCATTAATGATATTCCCTAAACAGTACCGCACTCGTTTATTGAGTATCCTGTTAATCTTTACCGCAACACTGTTCATCTTTAAGGCATCATTTGCCCAACAACACTTTGTGGTGGGCAAAATTTCCATCTCTGGCAATAAAATTACCCGCGAACGCATAATCCACCGAGAACTAAACCTAAAAGAAGGCGACACCATTCCGGCAGATCAGATTCAGGCTAAGTTGGATAGGATGAAGTTCAACGTTACCAATACGCTGCTTTTTATCTTTGTGAATATCGATACCGTTTCGATGGGCGGCAATGCATTGGAGATAAAGGTAAACGTTAAAGAGCGATGGTATATTTTCCCTACTCCCATTATTCTTACCGCCGAACGCAATTTCAGTTCATGGCTTGTTCACAAAGACATCACTCGACTTGATTATGGACTTATGGTAATTTGGAAAAATTTTACCGGAAACCGCGACCGATTAAAAGCGATAGCCAAATACGGTTTCAATGAACAATATTACCTCGAATACGCTTTTCCCTTTCTGAATAAAGCCCAAACCATAGGCATATTTGCCTCTTGTTCCTTTGTCCGAAACCATGAAATTCCTTACTATTCTGAAAACAACAAGCTCCTTTTTGAGCGAGACAATAAAAAATATATTCGTCGCGAATGGGAGGCTGATTTAGGAATCACCTATCGCCACGGCCTTTATAATGTTCATCAGTTCGATGTTAGCTATCTCAACACCAAAGTGGAAGACACCATCATAAAACTAAACCCCAATTTCTTTAATAACGGTTCTAATTTGGGTCAATACTTTTCCCTTACCTACAACTTTAAACGAGATTTAAGAGATTACAAAATTTTTCCTCTGACAGGATATTACATTGAAGCCGAAGCCTCCAAATTAGGCATCGGTGTTTTAAAAAATGAAGTGAAAGCACAATTTTATGCCAGCATCAAAGCCACCCGCCATTGGGTACTTACCGATGGTGTTTACTTTCAGTTGGGAGCAAAAGTTAAACTTGGCTCTAGCGTGAGCCCATACTACACTCGTTACGGGCTGGGCTATGAATTAGACTTTGTGCGGGGCTACGAACGCAATGTGTTTGAGGGACGATATTTCGGGTATCTGAAATCCAACCTCAAGTTTGCCTTGTTTAAAGATAAGATTTACAAATTGAAATTCATCAAAACCGAAAAGTTCAATACAATTCCCGTTTCCTTGTTCTTCAATCTGCATACCGATTTCGGTTATGTAAACGATGTGCAATGGAAAGAAGCCAACCCCATGAACAATACCTTTTTAATGGGAAGCGGCCTCGGTTTCGAACTACTCACCTATTATGATAAGCTATGGCGGCTCGAATATTCCGTTACCCGGCAAGGCAAAAGCGGACTGTTCCTTACGTTTTTTGCAGCGTTTTAGGGTTCAAGACAGTAATTACTCCTGAATTTTCATTTCCTTGAAAGTTCTGCCGTGAATGGCCTTAATGGCCTCTTTCACCTCATCGCTACCGCTATTTATAACCCGGTAAAACCCTTCACTGCTCCATTGATTGTTTGCAATACGGGCTTTGATTTGTTCTTTGATGGTTTCTTTTGACTTTTCAAATCCTTTAGCATATTCCTTTATTACTTCTTTTTTGGCATATTCCTGAAAGTCTTTGTATTGTTGAGATTTAACATCCATTCCGGGAAAAGTGATTTTTACTTTTTTAGCCCAAGCAGAGTCTGCTTTTGCATCCCCACCGCCACCTTTTTTCACCCCTTCCTTCTCAGCAAAAGCCAAAAACTCAACCATCACCATATCGGCATCAAACGTTGCGATATACGTTTCTAAATCAGGATATTTTGCTGCAAATCCTGCTCGGTCTTTTTCAATATAATCGAGGGCAAATTGATTAAAAACGCCATTGCTAAACAGATTGGTTAGATAGGCCGAGTTTTGAGAAGTGTCAACAGGAACAAATATGTCGGGAGTGATACCGCCACCGCCATATACTACCCGCTTTCTGGCCGTAAAATATTTCACTGTATCGTTAGGATGAATGCTGTCCTTATTGAAGAATTCACCGCTTTTGCTCCGGCGACTACGTTCTTGGTAATAATCTTCTTTGCCTTCTTGGTATGACCGCTGAATGCAACGACCCGATGGAGTGTAATAGCGTGCAGTTGTGAGTTTCAGTACCGAACCATCACGCAAATTAAAGGGGTTTTGTACCAATCCTTTCCCAAATGAACGCCGTCCAATGATTAAACCTCTGTCCCAATCCTGAATAGCTCCGCTAACAATCTCGGAAGCTGAAGCCGAACCTTCATCAATAAGTACCACCAATTTTCCCGATTTCAATTTGCCTTTTCCGTCGGCTTTAAATCCTTTTTTCGGACTGTTGATTCCCTGAGTGTAAACGATGGTATCGCCGGCTTTCAGGAATTCGTTGGACAAATCGTTGGCTGTATTGAGATAGCCCCCACTGTTTTGACGTAAATCCAGCACAAAATGCTTCATGCCCTTTTTCTGTAGTTTTTCTAAACCTTCGTGAAACTCTTGCATAGTGGCCTGAGCAAAACGGTTAATTTTTATATAGCCAATGTCGGGAGTAAGCATATAGGAGGCATCAACACTATAAATCGGAATTTTGTCGCGGACGATTGTATAATCTATCAATTCGGGTTTGCCTCGACGTTTGATACCCACCCTCACTTTCGTGCCTTTTACTCCTCTTAGCTTTTTTATTACATCGTTATTGGTGATGCCTTTTCCGGCCACAACCGTATCTTCAATCTTCACAATTTTATCGCCGGCCAATATGCCTAACTTCTCCGATGGGCCGCCCGAAATGGCCGAAATCACCACAATAGTATCTTTCAAAATATTGAACTGAACTCCGATACCGTCGAAATTGCCTTTCAAAGGTTCGTTCATTTCCTTAAACTCCTTTGCAGTCATGTATTCCGAGTGCGGGTCGAGGTCTTTTGTCATCCCGATAACTGCTTCCTGTATCAATTTATCCTGATTAACGGTGTCCACATAGGAGCGGTCAATCATTTCCAACACATCATCGAATTTAAGTTTTGCTTCTCCGTAAATGCTTCGCTGGGCTTGTAAAGTTGAGCTATTCAGGCTGATGAATAACAGAAAGCCTAAGGTTATAAAAAGGTGCTTTTGCATAAAAACTTATTGAATAAGGCTGCCAAATTACCTAAAATGATGGCAGAGCCAATAAATTGGGAAAAGGCTTAACAAGAATTAGGGGAAAGCGGGAACGATAAGGAGAAGAGCCAAATTGAGCGATTAGATCACAACCCTTTTCCAATCTCCACCATTGCTCTGTCTTGCATTACCTGAGTAGTTTGAAGCATACTGTAAGCATAACGTTTAAAAGCAGCAATTTGGTTTTCCTGCTCGGCGGGACTAATCTTCTTACCACCAATACAGTAGAACGATTCGTTGCCGCTTTTGTCAATCACTAAATAATAATCAGCACTTATAACTGACAGTTTATTGTCTTGCGTAAAAAAGCATTGGGGTTTTGCTTCAGCAATTATATCTACGCCAAGCGTATTGTTCACATAATCTATTCCCAACATATGAGCCACGGTGGGAAACACATCTATCTGACTACCGAAGGTTTCACGGGTTTCCTTCATGGCCGGGTTGCTTGGTTCAAATAGTATAAACGGAATATGATTTAGTGAAAGTGGAGCAGCGTACTTTCCCTGAGTGTTGCTTTCAAGGAGGTTTATGCCGTGATCGCCCAAGAAAACAAAAACAGTGTTGTTGTACCAGGGTTTAGTTGCACATTGTTTCATAAACCCGGCTATTGCCCAGTCGGCATACTCAAAAACATGGTCGCGAATTATTTTTGATTTGGGTTTGAATGAAGTGTTGGGTGGCAGAAATTCAGGTGGGTGGGTGCTTATGGTTAGAAGGGTGGTAAAGAAGGGTTTTCCTGCCATATGGAGGGAGTCTATTTTGGGCAAAGCATATTTGAACAAAAACTCATCTGAAACACCCCATTCTCCAAGGTTTTCCTGCGGGGGATAATCTTTAATACTATATAACCTATGGAAGCCGTTGCGGGGAATGAAAGTTCCCAAATTATCGAACTTGGGGTCGTGGGTACAGAAAAACAGATTGGTATAACCTCTGTCGGAAAGAGTTTGAGGTAAGCCGCTGAAATGCAATCTCAGGTTTTGAATGTTCATTAAAGGATGGTCGGCCATCAGGGTTGGGAAGCCATATAGTGTTCCAAAGATACCATTGCAGGTGTGAATGCCGCAACTGTAAAAGTTCTTAAAGAAAAGGCTTTGGGTCGAAAGGCTATCGAGAAAAGGTGTTAGGTGGCGAGGATTTCCGAATACTCCCATTTGGTCGGCACTCATGCTTTCCATCAACACTAAAACTACATTTTTCTTTTGCCCGGCATCTAAATTGTCTGTTCTTCGGGCTATTGGTGATTTAAATCCCCCGGTTTCAGGAATCCTTAAATTCAACCTCACCTCAGCTATGGCATCAACTTCATTTGAAAAATAATTCAGGGTAAAAAACTTGAAACTATCGAGGTATGTCCAAACCGGATTGAGACAAAGCTGATTTATAAAGGCAGAATTGGAAAAGAAACCATCCTTTAGCACAATGGGACGATTTTGTGCTCCGCCCCGCATTCCAACAAGTAGCAAGCCGGCAGCTAATAGCGGAGAAGCATAATGCACAACCCTGTTGTTCGAAACATTTCCGGAAGAAAGCAAACCATTGGCCACTTTCCCAATAAGGATAATCAACAAAGCCGAAACAATGATAAAGGCCGCTATAAAGGGATAGAATTCAGGAGTGGCAAACAAAAAACCCAACATTTGTGGGAGGTTATCCAACCATAAATGCACCGAGCTGGTTAACCTGGAATTGAAATACTGATAATAGGGAATGTCGGCACAACACACCAACAGCATGGGGGCCGGAAGAAGTTTTAGATAAATAACCACAGTCTTTGCCAATTGTGGTCTAGGCCTTTTTAGGAAATGATTAATGCTAAGCAGCACAAATGGCAGGATGAGTGAGTATGAAATAACAACACTATCGAACCTAAACCCTTGAAAAAAGCTTTCTCGAATTAATTGCCCACTATCCAAAGTGGCAGGGCTGAAGTAAAATAAACCTAATCGAGCCAAGGTAAAAACCGCCAGAAAAACACAGAAAACAAAACCCAGCAGTAGAATAAATGGCGGGATTTGTCTTCGGGTTGTTGTCATTAAATATCGGGCCTTTCGCTCTTCCCTATTAACTCCTTCGTTCCTTCACATACCGCTTACCATACTTCTTTTTCTTTTGGTCTTCGCGGGTAACCTTAACGTTTACTTTTTTGTTTTTCTCTGATTTTTCGTGATGCGATTTTCCTCTAGCTTCCGCTTTTGGACGGCGGATTTCAATAATTTTCATATTGATTACCGGAATCTCATCCTGCATCAACACTTTTGAAACCTCCACCATTTCGGGCATCTTCTTCATCGGCACTTTCCGTCCCATCAAAGCTTCCACTTTTAGTTTATGCTCTTTATCCGACTCATTGATAAAAGTGATAGCTGCTCCTTTTTTATCGGCCCTGCCCGTTCTCCCAATGCGGTGCATATAGTTTTCGGGAACAGGTGGCACATCCATGTTTATAACATGCGACACCGCCGACACATCCAAACCACGGGCAACAATATCGGTGGCTATGAGCAAGCGACAAACCCCATTTTCAAAATCTGCCACCGTTTTGAATCGGTTGTTTTGGGCTTTGTTGCCATGAATGACTGCTAATTGCTCTTCATAAATGGGCTCTAATCGGCTGTGGATTTCATCGGCCAACTTTTTACTTCCTGCAAAAATCAGCACCTTGGTCATCGTATCATCGTTTGCCAAAAGGTGCTTTAGGAAGTTTATCTTGGTGTTGAAATTCGGCACCCTGTAACCAACCTGACTAATATTAGCCAACGGAGTGCCTGTTGGGGCTGCTTCGATTTTAAGGGGAGACTTAGCGGTGTAATTAATCAGTAATTCTACATCTTCGGTTATGGTTGCCGAAAACATGAGCATCTGCCTCCCGTTGGGCAACAAATCGGTAATGTTCTTTATTTGGGTGCGAAAACCCAGGTTGAGCATTTCGTCAACCTCATCTATCACCAACTTCTTGACATATTTCGGCTGTATAGTTCCATTCAGAATCAAATCGAGCAGTCGGCCTGGCGTTCCCACTATAACGTCAACGCCTGCACTTATGGCCATTATTTGGGTTTTGATATTTGTTCCACCATAAACTCCCGTTACGGCAATGTTGGTGTATTTGGCCAATTTCTCCACCTCTTCCACCACTTGGGCAACCAATTCGCGGGTAGGAACAAGGACTAATATTTCGGGGTTACGACGTTTTGCAAATTGCCACTGCCTAAGTAAAGGCAACAGATACGCAATAGTTTTTCCGGTACCGGTTTGGGCTATTCCTAAAACATCCTGCCCCGACATAATGGGCGAAAAAGCTTTGTGCTGAATAGTGGTGGGTTTGGTAAAACCTAAATCGCTCAGGGCGTTGAGCAAGGGGGTGTTGAGGTTTAGGTCGTTGAAGGTCATGGAATGGTTTGGGTTTAAAGGTACGGACATATTCAAGAAAACCCTGTGCAAATCTGAATTTTCGGAAAGCGAGAAAGTAAGGTTGGGCATAAACCCTAAACTACTCCACAGTGTAAGTCACGCTGGCGGCACTCCACTTTTTACCCCCCTTAGAAAGCGTTTTAACCTCGCTGTCGTTTAGGAATATGCTCACTTTAACGGTATCGGAAAGTGTATCTTGATTTGCTGCAGCCAAGGATAGACGCTGGCCTTCGTAAGCTAAAAATTCGTAACTCCAAGCATCGGTGTGGGGTTCACGAAGAATGTTCTCGTCTTTTTCTTTAATATAGCTAATCTCGCACTTGGTGCAGGTTACTTCATACCGCACTTTGTGTTTTGGAAACGAACAAGACGATAGTATTAAGGCAGCGTTAAGAAAAAGAATGGAAGCAAGAATTCGTTTCATTTAGAAAATTTCCCAAAAGTAAACATTTCTTAATTCAGGCAAGGGAATGGTTGATTGCCGTTATAGTCTCTACCTTCTCTATTTGAATATCCGATAATGCAGTCCCACATTTGCTCCCACAATCGAATTGCGTGAACTTTTTGCCCCAATTGTGTTTTGCCATTTCGAATCGTTAATATCGGAAACACTAAATGACCCCCTTATACCGACAGAAAAGAACAGACTATTGCTTATATAAGCATTATACTCTAAGCCTAAAACAGCCGAAATGTCTTGCTTTCTGAACCGTTCGGTAATGATCATTTCTTGTCCATTAAGCTGCTGTGTGGCCGAATAAAGTTTGCTGTATTGTACCCCAACCAACAAATTAAACGATGCCGGACGATCGAACTCTCCTGAAATAGAAGGGATTTTATATTTGAATATCAAAGGAATATTTTGATATTGCATATCTATTTGACGGTTGTAGGTTTTGCGTTTAATCCTATCTTGATAATCTTGCCCCTGAGTTGAGCGGTAATGATATTCTAACTGAATGCCAAAGTGATTGCCAATGTCATAGCCTAAAACTCCACCATAATAGTAGCCAGTTTTGGGTTTATAGGCCAATTCATATTTGCCAAATTGGCCATAGGTATTTTGGTTCAAAATCCACACGGTATTGTATGCAAATGTTGCTCCGATGTGAAGCCCTTTCAGTTTGTAGAAAGATTGGGCAATTTCTTCTTTGGTCGCAGCCTCACCTCTTAGGTTCTTCTCATTATTTGCCGCAAATCTGCCTGTGGCTTTTAGTGGAATAGGATAATAGTCAATTTCAGTTGATACGTTTTCAAGTCCATAAGGCAATTGAGGCTCGGCTAACCACGGATTTGGTAATGGATCCAAGTTGCTCAGAACCGGAGACTTTATCATCATTCGTTGTTGTGGCTTGTTTTTACGTTTGCTTTTCCGCTTGGGTTTATCATCCTTTTGGGCATATCCCGAATTGGTTTGATTGGAACTGAACGAAGCCAATTGGTGATTTACTGTCTCTTTCTTTTCTCGAATCGTTTTACTTTTCTTCTTTGTTGAGAGTCCTTCCTTTTGCGATTTCTTCTTTTTTGATACTGCTTTCTTTTGTTCTTTCTTTTCTTCCTTCTCAACGCTTTGTTTTAGGTGAGGTTGGATGGTTGCTTTATCTAATGTAATTTCTTCATGCTCAGCCTTTACTTGCACTGATTTAGTTTCTGTTTCTTTAGCTTGAATAGCAGCCGTTTTTGGCGGTTCGATTATTGATTTAGTAGGGTTGTTTTGAGAGAAAATAAAATAAGCAAGTGGCAATGCAATAAAAAGCAAGGCCAAACTTCCGTATATGAAGCGGAGGTATTGTGTAGCCCAAACAGCATTAGGCATTGCACTTAATTGTGCTAAAATTTTCCCCCACGAACTATCGTTGGGCGGAGCCTCGAAGTTTGATAACTTCTCTTTAAAGAGGTCGTCAATTGGATTAGTAGGCATAATTTAAAAGTTCTTTGTTTTGTGAATTAATTTTTGCTTTCAAAAGCGTTCGTGCTCTCGAAAGTTGCGATTTCGAAGTGCTTTCGCTAATGCCGAGCATTTCCGAAATTTCGCCATGTGTGTATCCTTCTATAGCATAAAGGTTAAAAACTGCCCGGTAGCCATCCGATAGATTTTGAATCATTTCCAGTAACTCTTTAGCCGAAATATTTTCCATTAATAAATTGTCGGCGTAGTTTGAATCGTTGTCAATTATATCATCGCTAACCATTTCAACTTTGTTTTTGCGATATTCTTCTAAGCAAGCCGAAACAAAAATGCGGCGTTGCCAAGCATCAAAATTTCCATCGCCACGATATTGGCTAATACTTTTATACAATTTTAAATATCCTTCCTGCATCACGTCTTCGGCGGTAGCTCGGTCGCGGAAATATCGTAAACATAAACCCATCATCCGATATGAAGTGCGGTGATATAACAGACTTAGGCACGAGGTGTCGCCCCGCACACAGCCGTTTATTACCTCCTCATCGGAGAGTTGCTTACTGAAAAATATTTTCATCAACCGGTTCTTCATATACAATGATGCACGAAAGGTAAGAAAGGTTGCATCACTCGAAAAATATTTTTTTCGTAAATCGTATTTTGAGGATTAAATAGACGGATAAAACGGACAAATTTTATAGCTTCTTCACTCGTCTTCTAAAAAGCCAAGTGCCAATCAATATAGAATAATTACAAGTACAAAAGGTCTATTGGAATAGCCTCGCCGCTACATCGTCTGCTAAAAACTTTCCTTCCCGGGTAAGTTTTATATAGTTGTTAGTTTGTTCTAAAAGCCCCTGCTTTATTAATAAGGGCATTTGAGTTTCTATATTATTGATGAATTCTGCCTCAAATCGTTGTTGAATATCTGCTAAAGCCAAACCTTCGTTAGTTCGGAGCCGGGTCATGATGGTTTCGTTGAATTGGTCTTTTATAGATAAATCTTCGCGTTCGGTTTTGAGGTCTTTATTGGCTATTCCTTTTAAATAGGCCGTATTGCTGCTAATATTCCATTGTCGGCTTGCTCCATCAAACGAATGGGCTGATGGACCAATACCGATATACGGAACCCTGTTCCAGTAGTTGCTATTGTGTCGGGAGCGAAATCTGGGCTTGGCAAAGTTTGAAATTTCATAATGCTCAAACCCCTGGTTTTGCATTTCGTCCATAAGTATCGCGAACTGTCTCGCACTTTGGTCTTCGTCCACATCGGGCGTTTGGGCCGTTTTTATTAACTGGTTAAGCTTCGTTTTTTCTTCCACAGTGAGGCAATAGCACGAAAAGTGTTGAATGCCTGTGGAAATTGCCGTTTGGATATTTCTAAGCCAGGCAGCATCGGACAGGGCGGGCAAAGCATAAATCAAATCCATACTTATATTAGTAATCCCCATTTCCTGAGCAATAGCGATACTGCTCAAAGCCTGATTGCTGCCATGGCTGCGGTTCATCCATTTCAAATCCTCATCACGAAACGATTGCACCCCAATGCTAAGCCTATTTACGCCAGCTTCCATCCAGCCTAAAACCATTTCATTTGTGATGTCGTCGGGGTTGGCTTCGAGGGTAATTTCTGCATCGGCATCCACGGAATAAAGCTGTTTTATGGCATTGATAATTCCCCCTAAAGCTTTTGGCTCAAGGAGAGAAGGTGTTCCCCCTCCAAAATAAATGGTGGAAATATGTTTGTTCGGAAGATAATTTTGGCGGATAGCTAATTCTTCGGCAAGGGCATCCACCATAAGTGGCAACGACTTATGATTGACCGAAAAATGGAAATTACAATAAGTGCATGCCGTTCGGCAAAACGGAATGTGAATGTAAATGCCCGACATAAGTGGTTAGGCAATTAGAATTCCGTCATTGCGAATGTACTCATGAAGCAATCTCTACCTAAATGAAGGTAGAGATTGCTTCGGTGGAATACCACCTCGCAATGACGATGTGCAAAAGCTCTAAAAAGTAATAACCGCATCTGTAATAACCCAAAGGCTTACTTCTTTTTCTTCTTGTCCATCACCTTGTCTTTTAGTGGTGAACGGTCAGTAACATCAGTTAGCAATTGCTTGTAGCGTGCGGGGTCTTGCAATACTTCGATGGCTTTATTCACATCAGGATCGTTTTTAAGCATACTCTCTACGCGTCCTTTTGCGAAGTAGTATCGGCTTAAGATTTCACTTTTCAAAATATCATTCACTTCCTTTTTAAACATCACCAAATCCTTTTCTTTATTGGGCGATAGCTTTTTCAGCATCTCGTCGTACTGGCCTTTTACCGATTCAAAATATTTCTCTTTTTCGGCGGTTTCTTTCAAGTGCTTCAGTTCTTTCTCGCTTTGTGTGTCGTAGCTGAAGTCTTTACTTTTAATGTAAGCCGAAAACTCATTGTATAATTCATCACTTACTTCAAACTCTTTTGGGCCTGGAATTGTGGCGTGCTTCAAGCGGTAATCAGTAGCAAAATCAAACACGATACTTTTTTCCACCAATGCTTTCGATATTTCCGAAAAATATTCGGGTTCGGTGGTCAGATCGGGCAAAATTCCGCCACCATCATATACGGGACGCTTGTTTTTTAAGGTGTAGAATCTCGAAATCAAGGAATCGGGCACTTTGCCCACGCTGCCATCTTCATTGCGGTCGGCATAGTTTATTGCCTGAATGCATCGTCCACTAGGGATATAATATTTAGCTGTGGTAACTTTTAGCTGTGTGTTGTAGCTCAAAGGGCGGGTGGTTTGCACCAAGCCTTTTCCATAAGTACGTTGGCCCAAAATCACCCCTCTGTCCAAATCCTGGATAGTTCCCGAAACAATTTCGGAAGCACTGGCCGAACCGCTATTTACCAATACCACAATCGGCATTTCTACATCGGTTGGGTTATTCGCTGTTTTGTAGGTAGCGTTCCATTCCTGCACTTTCCCTTTGGTAAATACCACGATTTGGCCTTTATCTAAAAACAGATTGCATAAACTAACCGCTTCCTTCAACAGCCCTCCGGGGTTGCCGCGTAAATCAAGAACGAGATATTCCATTTTGCTTTCAGTCTTAAGTTTCTGAAAGGCTTCTTTAATTTCTCCAGAACAGTTATCAGTAAAGCTGCCCAAGTTAATATAGCCCACTTTATTGTTGAGCATTCCCGAATATTGAACAGCTTTAATCTTTATTTCTTCCCGCACTACATTTACCACAGTTTTACCGGCTTTTCCAGGGCGTTCCACTGTGATTTTTAAATCCGTGCCGGGCTGACCCTTCAACACATTGCTTATGTCTTCGTAGGATTTTCCTTCGGTGCTTTTTCCATTTATTTCTAAGATTATATCACCGGCCATTAATCCGGATTTTGCGGCAGGCGAACCTTCATAAGGCTCAGCCACTATCACTTTATTGTCCTTTGCTCTGATTATGGCACCTATCCCGCCATACTGCCCGGTAGTCATAAACCTATAATCTTCAATATCGCTTTCGGCAATGAAATTTGTATAGGGGTCGAGCGACTCCAGCATAGCATCAATGCCATTAATCATCAGTTCGCCGGGTTTGGTTTCATCCACATAATAGAGATTCAACTCTTTGAAAAGTGTGGTGAAAATGTCGAGGTTTTTAGATATTTCGAAGAAATTGTCGTCGGGTCGGTTGAACGAGAAAAACACAACGGGTAGGGCTACTGCTGCAACTATCCAGAGTTTGGTTTTAGAAAAGAATGATTTCATACTATCGAAGATTGGCAAAGGTATTTGTTCCCTTGGGAATTCGTGTTTTTTATTGAAATTGCAATTTGTCCTGCACTCGTCTATTTCGACAGCATTCCTAACCTACTTTTGCTACTTAAATTTCCTTTGTGACCGGAACTCTCACCGATAGCCTAAATTACCTCTCAAAACTTACTCCTCGACGGGCTTGGAATGCGGGTAAGGTAATCGGTAGCTATTATTTTTCAAAGTATTCGGGCAAGGCCGTTCAGTGGGGCGTGCCTATAACTATTAGTGTAGAACCCACCACCTCGTGTAATCTTCGTTGCCCCGAATGCCCCAGCGGGTTGCGTTCTTTTACCCGACCTACCGGGATGCTTGAAAAAGATTTCTTTAAAGAAACCATCGACCAGTTAGCACCCGACCTCAGTTATTTGATTTTTTATTTTCAAGGTGAACCCTTTCTGAATCCCAAGTTTTTAGAAATGGTTAGCCACGCAGCTAAAAAAGGAATTTATACGGCTACAAGCACCAATGCCCACTATCTTAAAAGCGATGTTGCCCGCAAAACTGTTGAAAGTGGTTTGGATAGATTAATTATTTCTATTGATGGCACCACGCAGGAAACCTACCAAAACTACCGCATTGGCGGAAAATTAGACAAAGTGTTAGAAGGAACAAAAAACATACTTCACTGGAAGAAAGAGTTGAAAAGCCAAACACCGCACGTTATATTTCAGTTTTTGGTGGTGAAGCCCAATCAGCATCAAATTGAAGATGTGAAACGCCTTGGAAAGGAAATGGGGGTTGATGAAGTTCGGTTCAAAACTGCACAAATTTACGATTACGAAAACGGCAGCGATTTAATACCAACATTAGATAACTATAGCCGCTACAAACCCAAAGCCGATGGCAAATGGGAAATAAAAAACGAATTATCGAACCACTGTTGGAAGCTCTGGCACTCTTGTGTTATTACTTGGGACGGCTTGGTAGTACCCTGTTGCTTCGATAAGGATGCCACTCACCGATTGGGCGATTTAAAGAAAACAAACTTTAAAACCCTGTGGCAGGGCGAAACCTATAAGCACTTCCGGAAATCAATTCTTCGTTCGAGGTCAGAGATTGATATTTGTAAGAATTGTACTGAAGGCACTAAGGTTTGGGCATAGAGTCCACTGTAATCACTTTACTTCTACAAGATTAGTTTATTCATATATCTTTGGTGCTTTCAATTTGTAATAATTAATTGTGTCGTCTCAAGAAATTGATACCAAAGCATACTTTCATTTTCGGAAATTTGCTGTAAAACAGGATTTATGTCCATTGAAAGTGGGTACAGATGCCGTTTTGTTAGGTGCTTGGGCTGAGTTCCCAAATGCAGAAAAGATATTGGATGTAGGCACCGGAACGGGGGTTATTGCCTTAATGATTGCCCAACGTCATAAGGCTTATGTTAAAGCCATCGACATAAACCCGATAGCAGTAGAGCAAAGTGCCGATAACTTTAAGAATAATCTTTGGGCAAACCGAATGCATAGCAGACATATTTCGGTACAAGAGTTGGCATACACTATGCAGAAATTCGATGGAATAGTCTGTAATCCGCCATTTTTTACAGGATGCCTACCATCGCCCAACGGCGAAAAAAATCAGGCTCGCCATTCTGATTTGGTTATGCCGCTTAAAGACCTTTTTGCCTCTTCGGCCAACCTTCTTCAACCCACTGGACTTTTGGCCTTAGTGCTTCCTGCAGAACTTTATGAAAAATCGCTAAATGCGGCATCAGCTCATAAACTCTACCCTATCCGTGTGCTTTGGGTAAAAACACTTGCCGATAAGCCACCAAAAAGAGTTTTGCTTCAATTTGGTTTTACAACTAAGGAAGAACAACCTGATGTAAATGAGATTTCAATCGAACAATTACCCGATGGATCATTTTACCCGGAATACCAAGGGCTAATCGACAATTACTTTCTATGTAAAGAAGAACGAAAGATGATATTTGGAGAACGGAAAAGGGCGGTAGTTAGTGGTGAGAAGTAACCACTGATAGGCATCTGCCTCCGATTATATCTTCTCCAAACCACTATCCAGTTGAATAGTTTGTGTTGGAAAAGCTAATGTTCCACCATGCTTCTCTACAATTTCTAGAATGGCGAAACTCACCTCTTCCTGAATACGGAGATATAAATTCCAATCAATAGAAGTAACAAAATATTCGATCCTTACCTCTAAAGCATACGTTCCAATTCGTACAAAACGTGTTTGGCCTTCAGTAGCAATGTCGGGATTGTGGTCGAGATGCTCTTGAATATCAGCCACTATAGCTTTAATTTGTGAAGCCTTGGTGGTGTGTGTCAATCCAATATTGAACCGCACCCGTCGAAAGGTTTTCTGGCTCAAATTATCCAACTCGGCATCAATCATTTTCCGGTTTGGAATGGTGAGAAAACTTTTTTCCACCGTGCGAATTCGGGTACTGCGAAAGCCCACTTTTTCAACTTTTCCTTCCACCGAACCCACCCTAACCATATCGCCTAAAACAAAAGGTTTGTCAAAGAAGATGACAAAAGAACAGAGAATATTTTCCAAACTTTCTTTTGCAGCTAAGGCAACGGCCAGACCACCAATTCCCAAACCGGCAACCAAAGAAGTAACGTTTAGATGAAATACCGAACCGAGTATAATCACCGTTCCAAAAAGCAGTATGGAGATTTTTAAAATTTCGGTAGCAAACACTACCAATTGATCATCTTGATTGGTTTCAGTGGCAGCTGCTTTTTCGGCCAATATCAGCCCTAAGAAATCAACCATTCGGAAAAGCACCCAAATAATGTTTACGGCCAAAAGCAAATCGTAGCCTCGGTCAAGCACCATTCGGGTGCCAAATTTATTGACAGAAACTAAATTCCACGCTGCAGGAAAATGCAGATTCTCAAACGCAACAAACAGTAAGATTAATAGAATTAGAAAGCCCAGCGGCTTATTCAGCAACTCGTAAAATCGATCAATAGGTATGCCTGAAGTCTGGCGATGAACAATTTTGTAAGCAATACGGTTGATGGTTTTAGAAATGATTTTCTTGAAGATAAATCCAAATAAAATCCAAAACGTAAACCACAGGTAGCTTTGGATTTCGTTATCTAAAACACGAAGTTGAAGCAGGTCGGGGAGTGCAAAATTCATCGCAATTAAGATTAATGCCGATTGGCTGTTCAATTCTAACAAGTATTGTAATCCAAGTTCGGCGAAATATTTTCACCAAACGTAAAGCTTAAACACCCGCCCGGGTTATTACAAAATTGTAAAAGTCCTGAATGGTAATAATGGTTGTAAAATCTTCGGCTTTTGGTTTGAAACCAAAATTTTCGTCAACCAGAACAACTAAATCCACATAATCGAGGCTATCGAGGTCGAGGGTTTCTTTAAGATTCTTCTCGGGTGAAATAACCGATTCGTCCACCTCAAATTCTTCTACGAAGATGGTGTTTATTTTAGTGATTATTAATTCGTTGTTCAATGTAGAGGTCTCCGCCATATTTAAAATTACTTTTTGAATTTCTTGATAATTAGCGTACTATTTGTGCCGCCAAACCCAAAAGAATTCGACAAAAATACATCAATGTTTTTTTCTAAACGCTTATCGGCAATAAAGAGTTTTGCAGAATCTTCATCGGGGTTCTCAAAATTAATGTTTGGAGCAATGAAATCGTTCTGCATCATCAGCATTCCATAAACTACTTCGCTTGCTCCGGCCATCCAACATTCGTGTCCGGTCATGCTCTTGGTACTGCTCACCGGAACATTCAAATCTCCAATAACCGAATAAATAGCTTTTGCCTCGTGAGCATCGCCAATAGGAGTGCTTGTTGCGTGGGCATTGATATAATCCAAGTCTTTGGCTTGTAATCCCGCATCTCGCATAGCCATCATAATGCTCCGAGCCGGACCTTCAACTGTTGGTTGAGAAATTTGTGCAGCATTAGAAGAAAAGCCATAACCAATTACTTCTGCTAAAATAGTTGCTCCACGTTTCATTGCACTTTCATAACTTTCTAGAATTACAGTTGCAGCACCTCCACTAGGCACAAGGCCGTCGCGACTACGGTCGAAAGGACGGCTAGCTTTGGTGGGATCGCTTTCCCTGATCGAAAAAGCACCCAAGCCGTCGAAGCTGGCCATACTTTGAAAATTTAATTCCTGAGCACCGCCGCAAATTATTGCATTTTGCAATCCTTGTTTTATAAGGACATATCCAATCCCGATAGAATGACTGCCACTGGCACAAGCCGCACTAATCGTAAAGTTCACACCTTTGAGTTTGAAAATGGTGGCCAAATTCATCGTAACAGTGCTATTCATGCTCTGAAAAATATAGCCAGAACCCAGCAATTGCGTATCTCTCTTTTCCCGAACAATGTCGTTACTCTCAATTACTGGAGCCGAACTGCTATCGTTTCCGTACAAAATTCCAACTTCATTTTTGTCTAAAAAACCTTCATCCATGCCGGCCATTTTAAGAGCTTCGGCAGAGGCCAAATAAGCATATTCGCCTTGTTCGGGTAGCATAATACGAGTCCGGCGGTCGAGAATTCCTTTGAGTTGGGGCTTTTCGATAACGCCGGTAAGAGCCGATCGAAACCCGAAATCTTTACGAAGTTGTTCAAAACCAATCCCAGATTGGCCATTAAATAACGATTCACGCACCTTATCCAGATTCGTTCCAATGGTACTATATATCCCTATTCCTGTTATTACTACACGGTTCATTTTTGAGAGGGTAAAGGTATAAGAAACAAAGGCATTTTATTTATAATTGGAACGCTAATGACACAAATCAAGCGAATTAAAGCGAATAATGCCTGCATATGCCATTGTATTAGAATTTGTGATTATTTGCTCATTTAGCGTCATTTGCGTTGCTGTTATCTTTTCCAACCTCCATTGCTTCACACGTCCAAGCTTCGGCAGGTTTTTCAAAAAGGACTTTTGTTTTTGCCCAGGTTTGTTTGAATAATTCTGATTCCCGATAAGCATTCAAATGAATTTCGCTTTCCCAAACGCTATAGGTAAAAAACACATTTCCACTTTCGAGTAGCCGAAGTTGGGAGCATCCATTAAAATTCCGAATCTGGTTTTGGGTTACGTTAAAAACCTGCTTAAAATTATCGGCCTCCCCAGTTCTGAAAGTCATTTTTACTATTCTTGTTATCATATTTATCAATTCTAATTGTAGTTCCCACACGCAAACCAAGTAAATTTTTTGCACTAGCGAAGTTTTGAGCAAGTTCCAAAAAGCCAAGTGAATTAAATAACGCCAACTTTTCGGACACTGCCACATCGCTATATGAATCTGAAATTTTATTGATAAAATTCTGATACCCTTTTAATTCAATTTGAAAAGGTTTTTGGCCAAAAACCGCTTCAAAGTTCGCTTTAGATATATTGGTAATGGCATTGCCGTATGAATCGTTATAGATTACATTTCCCACAATTCGGTTTTCTTCTAATGACGGATTGAAGAAAAACTGTCGGTAAATATTTTCACGAATTATTCCCAAATCGAACATATTTACCCCTTTGGCTAAACCGCAGGCCACTGGAACCAACATTGTTAAGCCCGGAAATGCCTGCCCCGAATACGGCAGAACTGAATTCAATTGCACAATAGCATCGGGGGTTTCGTCTATCACTAGGCTAAATACACCATTATCCGGCCCAAGAAAATAATGGCCTTTGTGCTTTATACATATATATATGTTGTTGGTATTGGAGGTCTTAACATCAACTTTCGGGTTCGACACTAAATTGATATGAATAGTCCCAACCGGGAAATGCTGCCACACTGCTCGCAAAATGTAGCCCGCTTGCCCATAATTGTGCTTCTCCACCTCGTTAGATACATCTACAATTTGTGCGTCAACTATTCCAGAAAGTATCGCCCCTTTCAAAGCTGCCACATAATGGTCTTTTAGGCCAAGGTCTGTTGTGAGCGTAATTACAGGCAAAATTATGAGGCGAAAGAAGCCTACAAAAGTATTTGGAATTGGGAAAATTATACAGAAATTTTATAATTGAAAAATATGTATATCTTTGCAACCAAATCAAAAATCAATTTTTAACCAAAAACAAAAAAACAAAATGAAAAAAATTAAACTTTTCTTAATGACTTTAGGCGTAACTGCAGGTATTGCTTCAATGAACTCGTGTACAGAAGACAAATGTAAAGATGTTGTCTGTCAAAATGCTGGAACATGTGCTGAAGGCGTTTGTACTTGTGCTGCTGGATACGAAGGCACTAACTGCGAAACTGAAGAACGCACTAAATTCTTAGGCACATATTCTTGTACTGTAAGTTATAGCGATGGCTCTTCAGCAGACTCTGGGGTGCCTTTAATCATTACTTCAGCATCAAATATTGAAAAAGTAACCTTTACTTTTGGAGGAACTGTATTTACTGCTATGGTAGACGGATCTACTATGACACTTGACCCTGCTACTGCAAGTGGTTCAACTTACACTGGAAGTGGAAGTGTTACAGGAAGTCAACTTTCAGCTTCTATTACTGAAACGGCTGCTGCAGGAACTTTAGTATATACTATTACTGGAAGTAAGTAATAACTCTTTTTGTATTAAAACAAAAAAGGCTACCTAAGGGTAGCCTTTTTTGTTTTAATTACGTTTCACCTATGATAACCAAAATATTAAAATTCTGCCCATAAGATAGAATACGATAGGTATTATCTGTATTCCATGAAATAGTTGTCGCTTTGAGCATTAATACCGATAGAGTTCAAATTGTCTTTTGTAACTAATTTGAACTAAGTGATGGTATAGTTTATTAGGCTAAATATGATAGCCCTTGTATTCTTACGGGCCAAATACTGCACTGATACTCGAAATATTGACATCCTATTTGGTTAACAAAAAAGGCCATTCAAAACTGAATGGCCTTTTTTGTTAAAAGTGCAACTGTTTATATTATTTCCCGCTCTTAATTTTGTCCTTTAAGCTGCCGCCTTCTTTCTTCTCATCACCTTTGATTTTGTCTTTCAGACTTCCACCACTAGTGCCATCACTAGAACCTTTTATTTTATCTTTTAAGCTACCTGCTTTAGGCTCTTCTTTCTTCACCTCTGGTTTTGGTTCTTCTTTTTTAGGTTTTGGCTTGCGAGCACCACCTTTGCCTTTAGCTTCGGCAGCAGCAATGCTGTCTTGTTTCATTTTTTCCATAGCTGCTGCAAGGCTGTCTTGAGTAGCTTTCATAGCATCGGCCATTGCAATAGAATCTAAACGAGTTTTTTCTACGGCAGCAATGCTATCTTGACGTGCTTTTTCTTTGGCTTCAAGCTCTTCTTTGCTTGGGCCGCAGGCAACCAGAAATCCAAGTCCGGCAACCATTACGATTGAAAAGATTTTTTTCATTTTTTTGGTATTGATTAATAATTAAGCCGCAAAATTATTCATATTCAAATATCTCAAGCAATAATTAAATATAAATATTAACCAGTAATTAACTGATGACTTAACCATTTTCGCCCAAATCATACACCGTAAGTCCGCTAAGTAGTTTTGGTTCTACCCAAGTGCTTTTAGGCGGCATTGTCAGGCCACGGTCGGCTACGGCAAACAACTCGGCCTCACTCACAGGAAAGAGCGTAAACGCCGCTTGATATTTACCGCTATCCACCTTTTTACTTAGTTCTTCAAGTGGAGTTTTACCACTTAAAAACCCAATGCGTTTATCGGTCTTAATGTCGGTAATATTAAAGCAGGGAGCTAAAATATAGTGGTTAAACACTTCCGGTTCGAGGCTCTCAACTGGGTTATCGCCTAGTTGAATTTTGGCTTTAAGATTCAATTCATACCATTGCCCTTCGGAATACATCCCAAACTCGTGATTATACATCGGTTCAAATGGGTTTTTGTTGTGAGGGATAATCTGAAAGTTGATTTCTAACTTTTTTAGTAAATCCTTTAATGAGAACCCATCAATATTCTTCACTAACCGATTGTATTCAAAAATCTTTAATTGGTTTTCGGCAAAAAATATCCCCATAAAAAACTCCGACGAACTATTGGCATGATGATGAGCAAGGTTATTTCTTCGCAATTGAGCCAGCCTAACCGACGATGCCGAGCGGTGGTGACCGTCAGCAATATAGATTGCGGGAAGTTCTTTAAATGCATCCGAAATTAAACTCAATTCCTCTTCGGCATGAGCCATCCAAACCTGATGCCTTGTTTTGTCGGTTTCCTCAAAATCAAGGTAGGGCTTTCGCCGTTGCACCATGATTAAGATAGATTCTAAAGCTAGACTTCTTGGAAAGGTAAAGCAAACCGGTTCGGCATTGAGATTCACTTTATCCAGATATTCTGCTAACAAATTTTCGCGATGCGTAAGCGTTTGCTCATGCAGCTTAATTTTCCCTGCTTCGTAATCGGCAACTGAGGCCAATGCAATAATTCCGTCATAGGACACATCGCCGATGCTTTGCCTGTAGATAAAATAGCACTGTTTTTTTACTTTTTTAAACTGCCCTTTTAATATTCCTTCGAAAAAACGCTTTCTGATATTAGTTTTATCCTCATCCTCCACCGCAGGCTTGATAATATTAAGAAACGACAGCAAATTAGCTGTTTGGATTTCGGCTAATTGAGCCTTACTATAATGTTCTACAGAGCGACTTGCCACATTGGCCGCCAATTCGGGTGGCGGGGTGTAAGCGGCGAAGGGTAGTACCCGTGCCATAGGTTCTTAATTTTATTTCTTTAAAAACTCTATCAACTTAGTGGCCATTTCCACACCAATTCGCTCCTGTGCTTCGGCAGTGGAAGCCCCTATATGCGGCGTGCAGGATATTTTAGGATGGTTTAGCAAACTTTCCAAAGGGGTGGGTTCGTTGTCAAAAACGTCTAATCCGGCTCCGGTAATTAGGTTATTATTTATGGCATCGAGCAGTGCCGCTTCGTCCACCACGCCACCTCGGGCAGCATTTACCAAAATAGCAGTCGGCTTCATTCTTGAAAGTATTTCCTTTCCAATCAAAGCCGGCGTTCCACTTTTGTGCGGAACGTGCATGGTAATGAAATCGCTTTTGGCAATCAATTCATCAAAGCTACCCGTGGTAATTTCTACGTTTACTTTCCCGATTCCAAAAAATTCTAAATCTAATGCAGCTGTTTCAATAAATGGATCATAAGCCAAAATCTTCATTCCACTTCCAATACCAATTTTAGCCACAGCTTGGCCTATTCGTCCAAAGCCAATAACGCCTAACGTTTTGCCTTTCAATTCCACTCCGGCAGAGTATGTTTTCTTTAAATCGTTGAACTTAGCGGCTCCCGAAGATGGCATATCTTTATGCGAAAGCTGCAACATACGAGCAACTGAATAAAAGTGTGCAAACACTAATTCGGCCACACTTTGTGAGGAAGAGTTGGGCGTATTAATTACCATTTTACCTTTTGATTGGGCATAATTCACATCAATATTATCCATTCCAACTCCGGCACGCCCAATTACTTTTAAGTTTGGGCAAGTGTCGATAATGTCGGCCCGCACAGTGGTGGCACTTCGCACGACAATTCCATCGTAATTGCCATCAAAAAGTTCGTTTGCAAGATTTTCTTGCTTAATTTTTTCTGTGATTACAGTTATTCCTTCGGCCTCTAACATGGCTTTCCCCACCGAATCAATCCCATCATTAGCTAATATTTTTGACATTCTTGTTTTTAAATTATGGGGCAAAGTAAGGCAAAGAGAGAAAGGGGAAATTTGGCAGAACTAAAATTTAATCAACAATTTCACTGGTTTCTAAACTTAGAGATTAGGTATATTTTTCCCTTGAAACACCTATTTATATCCCATTAAATCTAAGCGTTTCTTGGTGTCGTTGTAGTAAATTTTATACTTCTGGGTAGTATTGATTTTATACTGGGTTGGTGGTGTACCGCCGGCATTGTTTATTTTAAAATAAATAGTTGATTCATTGTAGTTATACGTCCCTGAACTGCCCGTAGGAACTGTGTAATCAGTCCAGTTTTTACCATCAGTGCTTAGTTGAAAGGCCATATCGGCAGTTAAAGAATTCTTAATTTCATAAGCACTCATCGATTGATTAATCAGGGCTTGGTCTTCGTCCACAATTGCCACTAACTCTAAATTTACATCCAATCCCTTTGCTCCACTATTGTTTCTGAAACCAAAGAAAAATTGACTTCCAAGGCATTCGTCCGACAAAACACAGGTACTTGCACTATTCAGAAACGATTTACAGCCTTTCCAAATTTCATCCTCTTTATTGAAAAAGTGGTCGGCTTCGCTGGCTTTTGTAAAGATGAAATAATCCACTTCGCCGCCTTTAATGGGGTTAGTCACCACATATTTTGAAATATCTAACCCTGCTTTAAGCTCGGCAATAGGCACTGCACTAAGCAATTCAATTAACCTGTCGGGCATTTTAACGCCGTCAATCTTGTAAAGAGAAATTCGATATGCGTAAGCAACAATACCCCGAGGCAGACGAATATCAACAAAGTTACGGGTATAGCCATCCATAGTTATATGGCCATTTACGGTAACTGGTTTATTTAAAACTTCAATTAGTTTCTGGGCATTTGAACTACCGGAAATCAAAATGAACAAACATGCTATTAAGGATGCAACTGCTTTCATTAACAAAAAATTAATGTGTTAAACGGGAAGATTTTCGGAACAAACCTAAGAGATATTTTGGTTAATCAAAAAATGTGGCAACAATATTTCCTTTCTCTCAAAACAAATTGTTAATTATCTCGTTTAAAAGTCTGCATTTATTGCAAAATCAAATAAAGATAAACCTTATTTTTGTCAAAAATTAAATTCCCCCTCGTGAGAAAGACCATTATCACCTTTACAACTTTAACAGTTTTAGCCTTGGCAGGTGTTTCTTGCCGCACACATCAAACTTGTCCTGCTTACAGTCAAGCAGATACCGAGGTAGTAGAGGATAAAGGGTAGGCTAAGTCCAAATAAAACTTACGTTCTGTTTAATATCAGGATGTAAACTTTTGGCTACCGGACAGTTTAGAGCAGCTATTTCTAACATTTTCATTTCCTGATTGGAATATTTCCGGTCAGGAAATTTTATTTTAACCACTATCTCCACTACTCTGCGGGGATATGCAGCCATAATTTTGGTGATTTCGGCCTCTGTTCCGTCAATGTTCATTTCGTTAGTGCGGGCATTCAGTCCCATTATGGTTAACATACAACTTCCGAGCGAAGTAGCCAATAAATCAGTTGGAGAAAAAGCCTGCCCCAGGCCCTGATTATCTTTGGGAGCATCGGTAATGATAGAAATTCCGCTATCGAGATGTGTAGCTTCGGTGCGGAGATTTTGAGTGTAGGTGATTTTGGAAGTCATCCCTTTTATTAGTTTTAGTTTTTAAAGCCTTATTTATCCCGCAAGGCAAGCATCTTTTCCACATATTTCCCAATTATATCAAACTCTAAGTTTACGGTATCGCCCACTTTCAGTGTATTGAAAATAGTATTGTGAAAAGTATAGGGAATTATCGCCACATCGAAACTTCCGGCAGCAGAATTAACTACGGTTAAACTGGTGCCGTTTATGCATATTGAGCCTTTTTCTACGGTAATAAAATTCGATTCATTGGGATGTGAAAAGCTGAAAATCCAACTACCATTCATCTCCACTATATTTGCACATTTCCCAGTAGTATCAACATGACCTTGCACAATGTGGCCATCGAACCGTCCATTTGCCGGCATACAACGTTCAAGATTCACCTTACTGCCAACTTTCCAAAAACCGAGATTTGTTTTAGCTGATGTTTCAGCAATTGCAGTAACCGTGTGGTATTGGTCGTCGCATTTTATAACAGTTAAGCAGGCTCCATTGTGAGCAACACTTTGGTCAATTTTCAATTCTTTGCTTATTGGCGAAGAAAGAGTAAAATGGAGGTTAGTGCCTTCGGGGTGGATAGCCGTAATTTGGCCTGTGGTTTCAATAATTCCTGTGAACATTAAGCCTTAGTTATTACTTCCCTTTCCGTTTCTAAACAAATGAATAAAGCCTTTTAGTTCGCGGGTTACATAGCCGGCTAAATGCACTTCTTGTGCTTTGCACACATAGAAATAAACCCCATCTGTGCAGGTTGCTCCAGTATTTTTTATTTTACCATTCCAGCCAATTGAAGGCTCTGTGGTTTCAAAGATTAGATTCCCCCAACGATTGAATATTTTAACTTCAGCTTTATTCACAAATCTCCATCCAGCTATGGGGCTAAACAAATCATTTACCCCATCTCCATCGGGTGAAAAAGTATTGGGCAACTCATATTCGGGACAATTATCCACACACACAGAATCGGTGAGTTTGCTTTCATTGGCAAAAGAATCAACGGCTGAAATGGCATAGCATCCGGCAATGGATTCCATCAAATCCTGATGCAGGTATGTGGTGTCGTTTAAATCAGCAGTGGTGTAAAGCAACTGCCAATCGCCACCAAGTGTAGGAGTGTAATACACTTTATAATACAGTGCATCGCTGGCACATTCTTCCACTTTTTCTTCCCACGAAAGGGTGTTTTGAAACTCATCGCAACTTGGATTTACTGCTAAGTCGGGTTGACAAGGTTTGGTTGTATCTATAGGGGCATCGCAGGCAATTTGTGATACATTATCCAAAATGCTGTCGATTGAAGGTGCACTATATGAACCTCGTGTAATTATATAATAACAAACGGTTATGCCATTGGCCAAACCAGTATCGGTATAGCTATCAGTTATTGTAGAATCTAAGTATTCAAACATAGAAGATGTGGATAGTTTTCGGTAAACAAATGCTTTAGTGTTTGTCCAAGGAACGCTTAAATCCCATGTCAATTTAATTTGATTATCACCCGCAGTGGTTTTCAAAAATACCGATGAAGCCTTAGTGTTTCCAATAGTATCAAAAGCCAATCCTGGGGTTTCGTTTACCAATTCTATTTTATAACGATAGGCATTTGACTGGGTGTTCAATCCGGTGTTTTCCACAAAAATGCTATCGTTCATTCCATAGAATGTGGGGTAAGATTGCGTCCAAATTTGTTGGAAATCTGTACCACCTATTCCAGTAGCCCGATACAAATTGTAACGATATGGGCCGGGAAAAGCCAGTGTGTCTAATTCTGTTGGTTTGGACCACACAACGCTATCAGCCCCTGATGTATTATCAGTATTGAAAATAGATACGTTTGTAATAATAGGAATATCTTTTTTTAGAGTGGCACATAGCTTGTCAGAGGAATAACTCTCGGCACCATCGGGGAAAATAGCCACAACTCTATAGCAATAAAGGATACCACTAACTAAGCCAAGTCCATTGTTGTTGTCAATATATGTTGTGCTGTTTAATCCAGTAGTTGTATCCAGTAACACATAGCCGGTATAAGCAGGCACTCCGGTTTCGCAGATATCGTGCTCCCAATCGGGGTCTCCAATTCGGCGATAAATTTTATAGCTAACCACTTCGGAACAAATACTAGACTGCCAAGTAATTTTCATGTTTGAACCAATGGGGTCAACATTTGTAATAATTGGTTCTGGACCAACTACTGTTATAGCCGTTGTGTGATAGGCCGCCAAACGCATTACGGCAATATTCTGAGGGCCGCCATCGTCTTCTACCCTGAAATACATCAAGTGTGGATTTAGCTGAACGTGGTTACAGGCGGTTTTCCATTCAAAATCTTGCTGCACAACACTGTCGCCATAAGTGGGCTGAGGGAATGTGGCATGATTTGTAATCAATAGAGGCCCCCCAGTTGCCGTTAATGTAAGTTCATCGCCATCGGGGTCAATTCCTTTTACAGTAAACTTAACGGTATCACCGGCTTCAACACATATCTCATCGGGTGCTTGAATAATTGGAGGTTTATTATTGCAGGATATAACGGTTACCTGCATATCTCTCTTCACATTTCCTACAAGGTAAGCCGTGTCAGGAAAGCCAGGGAGTGTCCGCCATTCTTCAATTATGAAGGCAAAATTAAAGGCCCCTAAAGATGTGGGTACGCACCAAACAAAATCTCCAGTTCTTTGATCCATCTGCACATTGTATGGCCCAGGATTATTCGGAATGTCGGCACCATCAATTCCACTGCAAGGCACTATGCGATATGCAAGACTATCGCCATCTGGGTCGTAAGCTCCGGCATTGTGATAAAAGCAAATGTTGGTGCAAGCATTATCAATGGGCGGATTCAGTAAAATTGGAGAACTATTACACCCTAACAAGGGATTGATAAATAAATCGGTTTCTATGTAAAAGGGGACATTTACAGAATTTAAAATATTGACTACTCCATCATTTCTGTTCTCATCATACATAGAAATTGTAAAATGTCCAGGTCCGGAATAGGTGTGATTGCATACATAAACATTCTTTTTTATATCGCCAGCTAAGTATTCACCACAATGATCACAAGAACCCTGTGTATTAGTAAACGGACAAGGGCCGCTTGGTGGCGAAGGACTGCCATTTGCTCGTGTAGCTACACAGCTATCACCATCGCCAAAATAAATGGTTATTTCGCACCGATCAACCGCTTCGCTCTTAGTGTAGGTAGTAACTGTAACTTCATAAGACAGACAATTCCCACCAAGAGTGCGGTAGGTAATTTCTCCGGCTCGGTTATGAGTAGCATATACTCCAAACCACGCAAAAAGCAAGGTAGCGGTTAAGCCAAATGCAATTCTTTTCATAAATGTCTGATTGGAGTAGTAGTATATTCTATAAGCCGCTAAATTACGGATAAAATGGATTGGGGTGTTTTGGAGATTTACCGTGTATCCTCATTGGGGCAATGGGAATTACCCCCTTCCCTAAAAGACTAAAAGTTCAACAGCGTACACGCCACCACTCCCGCCGTTTCAGTTCTTAACCGTGATTTCCCAAGACTTACTGATTGAAACCCCTTTTCCAAAGCCTTGCTCACTTCTTCGGACGTAAAATCGCCTTCGGGGCCAATGAAAATTGCAATACTGCCATTTCTAACGATTCCTGTTATGGATTTTCGTTCCATATCAATAATACAATGAGCAATAAGTTTTGTTTGGAAATCCAAAGTTAATGCATCATCAAACTTTTGGGGTGGATTTAATTTAGGAAGATAGAGTCGCCCGCTTTGCTTCATTGCTGAAATAAGAATTTTTGTCCAACGCTCATGTTTGGCAAAAAACTTTTCGCTTCGTTGGCTGATTAACGGGGTTATTTCTCCAACACCAATTTCGGTTACCTTTTCCAGAAACCACTCAAAACGTTCAGGATTTTTAGGTAAGGCCATAAATATATGCAGCTTTGGAAGAGTATCTGTGGCATCAAGTTTCACAATGCTAGAAACCACACAACCGGAGTTCTTTGTCCCAGAGATTACACCCTGATACAAATTGCCTTCTCCGTCAGTAATTTGAATAGCATCTCCATCCCTATGCCTCAGAGTTTTGAGGGCGTGTTGGGTTTCCTCTAAGCTCAAAGTGGCCTCGTTTCCGTCTATTTGATTGGAATAAAAGAGGTGCATATGGAAAGCAGCAAAAGGCTCTCTAAACAGATTTACTTTCTGACTTAGAGACTTGATTTATAAATAGGGCTATTCAAACACCTCTACAAATCCCGATTTTTCCAAGCCTTTTATAGTTACAAAGTAATAATAAATCCCCGGTGCAGCCTTAACTCCAGCCTTGGTATATCCGTCCCAAGCCTGTCCGAGGCGTTGGCTTTCAAAAACCAATTGTCCCCATCGGTTATATATTTTGATTTTGAAACAATCAATAAACCAGCCCAATTCTTTAGGGATCAAAATATCGTTGGAACCATCACCGTTTGGAGAAATAGCATTTGGCATATCCAAAACATAATTATCGCTGTAGTTTACGCTGCTGCTATCAATAGTAATTGTATCGTTACAACCGTTGTTTGAAATAGCAATTAACGTAATTTTTGCACCCGGGCCAAAAGGGTAATCGTGAACAGGATTAAACAAAGTGCTATTCGTGCTGTCGCCATCACCAAAATCCCAAATAAATCTATCTGCATTTAAGCTATTATTGAAAAGTCGAGCTGCAATACCGTCGCAACTGGGCAAATAATCAACTACAAAGTTAGCCACTGCTCCCTGCTTTACTTCTATTGTATAGCTTCCCTGAGTAACGCATCCTGCTGCCGAATCGGTTGCTGTAACATTGTAAGTAGTATTTTCTGCGGGGGAAAGGAAAGGATTGCTTGAAGTTGTATCTGATACTCCTGCCGATGGATTCCACAAGTAAGAGCCACCTCCGGGAAGGATAAGCTGAACTGTATCGCCTTGACAAATGGCAGTATCGCCACCAAAATTTAAACTAAATACCGATACAAGAACGGTATCAAAATTATAACAAAGGGTGTCGCTCACCCTCACTATATACTCCGTAGTTGTGGTTGGGTAGGCAATAGGATTCGCAATAAATATATTACTCAAACCATCATTAGGACTCCAAAGATAACCGAGGCCTCCGCTTGCATTAAGTACAACGGTATTTCCGGGACAAATCAAGGTATCGTTTCCAGCATTTGCAATCGGCGGTGTCGCTAATATTACATTAATGCTGTCTGAGTTCTGGCACCCCAAGGTATCTGTTCCTGTTACAGTGTACATTTGGGTAGCAGTTAATGGACCAACGATTGGGTTAAAGATATTAGGATCACTTAATCCTGCTGATGGACTCCAAACAAAATGAAGTGCTCCCGTTGCATACAGTGTATCAATGGCATTTTGGCAAATCCCTTGTTGAAATGGTCCTGCATCTACAACTGGAAGCGGATTAACGACAATATTTACATAATCGGTATCTAAACATCCGATAGGGCTTGTAGTAATTACTCCATATATAATAGAGGTGTCGCTGTTAGTGGTTGTGTTTGCAGTATTTGTACTTGTTAAGAAAATGTTTGGAAACCATTGGTAACTTACACCTCCTGAAGCACTGAGGTTTGCACTACCACCGTTGCAATATGTTTGGTCTGAACCAGCATTTGCAAAGTCGGGCTGAGCCACAACTACCGTAACACTATCATTAATAGTACAAGTAGCAGTTTCAATAGAAATAGTATAAAATACAGTGAATGGTGGAGTAGAAATCGGGTTAGCTGAAAATGGATTGTTCAAGCCCGTAATTGGATTCCAAGTAAATGTTGTAGCTCCAACTGCCGATGCATTAAGTTGTGCCGATGTTCCGGGACATATCAAGGTATCATTACTAATAGAAAAAGGTGGGGGCGGCACAACGGTAATTGTTACTTGGTCTTGGTCGGTGCAGCCAAACTGATTACCCACAGTTAGGGTATAAGTAATGGTAGAGCTTGGAGTTCCGGTTGGATTAAAAATAGTGTCATTACTTAATGTAGCGGCTGGAGTCCACAGGTAGTTTTGTCCACCGCCGCCAAGTAATTGAACAAATGAACCATCGCAGATTGTTTGGTTTGGCCCAGCATTAGCAGTGGGATTTGGCCAAACTTCCACCAAAATTGTATCGGTGTTCGTACAGCCATTGGCCGATGTTCCTGTAACAATATAGGTTGTAGTTACAACAGGGCTTGCAACCGGATTGGCTATGTTTGGGTTTGATAATCCAAAAGGTGGATTCCATGAATACGATTGCCCCCCGGTAGCATTAAGTTGAACACTTCCACCCTGGCAGTATCCGGTGTTTTGTCCTGCACTAATAGTTGGAGATGTAAGCACGGTTACGGTTACCGAAGCAGAATCGGAGCAACCATTAATGTCGAAAACTGCAACTGTATAGGTAGTAGTAACCGATGGATTGGCAGTTGGGTTGGCGATATTCGTATTGTTCAGTCCTGTGGCAGGACTCCAACTGTACGCTAATCCTCCCGAAGCACTTAGTTGTGTGCTTTCGCCGGGACAAATACTTGTTGAACCGCTTGCAACCGCTGTTGGCGGTGGATTCACAGTCAAAATCATGGAATCAACGGCAACGCAACCTGTTTGCGATGTTCCGGTAACGGTATAGGTAACACTTGAAACAAATAGTGGATGAGCAAACGGATTGGCAATGGTTGTGCTGCTTAAGGCTGTGGCGGGAGTCCAAACGTAAGTGGCTGCACCCGAAGCATTCAACTGTGTGCTATCGCCCAAACATACACTTTGGTCGCTTCCTGCACTCACGTTTGGATTTGGGTTTACTGTAACCGTCATTGTATCAGTAGAAGTACATCCTAAAGTATCTGTTCCTGCTACCACGTAGTCGGTGGTGTTGCTTGGAAAAGCTAAAGGGTTAGGAATTGTAGGGTTGCTAAGCGTAAAGGCAGGTGTCCAAGTATAGTTTATACCATTAGTTGCATTCAATTGAACAGTATCGCCTGAGCACATTTGTTGATCTTGTCCGGCATTGATAATCCCTGCACCGCCTACTGTAACAGTTACTGTGGCTGTGGCATCGCAGGTGGGAGCAAAGGTGATATCATCCAACCCGAAATCATTGCCTCCGGTAGATGTGTTTTGGTTTACTATACAAATTGTAACCGACGTAGCTGATCCTGAATTCCAGGTTTGGAAAAATTGAATCCAGTTGTTAATGTTAGGTGGAGCTGAAAAGGGAGTGGCCAAAGGAGTGCCATTAATACTAAATTGAAGGCTTGCCACATTTCCAGCCGGAGAGAGTGTGCTAACCCAAGTGCTAAAGGCGTATAATGTGTTGGGTGTAACGGCCATAGTTTGACACCATACATCTGTGTTGGGTGTTCCCGCACCGTTTACAGCCATAAAATTCCCGTTACCGGTAGTGTGATCTACTCCAAAAAAGTTACTGTGGTTAAGGTTTGCATCGGGCGTAACAAAGTATCCACCGGCTGGAACTAAATTTGAATTTAGATTGTAACTGCTCGTAAACCCTGTGTTTCCTGCTGAAAAATCACCATTTGTAACCAAGTTCCCCGACGGTGCGGTAACAGTTACCGTATAAGTTGTAGTGGTAGCCGGCGATGCGGTTGGGTTAGCAATGTTGGGGTCATTTAAGCCGGTAGGCGGACTCCATGAATAGCTTAATCCACCAGTGGCAAACAGATTTGCAACTCCTCCGGGGCATATTACTGTATCAGCTCCTGCTGTAACATTGGGAGGAGATGTTACAAAAACAATTACGGTATCTGTTCCGCTGCAAGTGCCTGTTGTTCCAGTTACGATGTAGGTAGTAGTTTGATTTGGACAAGCATTAGGATTAGCAATAGTGGTACTGCTCAAACCTGTAATTGGACTCCAACTATAGGTAGTAGCACCGCTGGCATTTAAGGCTACGCAACTGCCCGAGCAGGTAGTTTGGTCGGCACCTGCTGAAACTGCTAAATTGGAAGTAATAGTAATAGGTAAGTTAACGGTATCACTGCAATTGGCCGAAATTGCGATTAAGGTAACATTATAATTTCCAGGCCCCGGATATACGTAGGTAGGGTTTGCCTGATTAGACACATCAGCCGTAGTTGTTGGGTCTCCAAAATTCCAAGAGTACGAAGTTGCATTTGAGCTGGTGTTATTAAAAACCACATTGGGTGAACATGAGGTATAACTTGATCCGCCGCTGGCAGTTGGAAGATTAAATCCTGCAACTGTTGGACTTACACAATTGGTTACAGTGAGTTGATATTCGCGATGCGTAGAACCAATCAGTTGACCGTTACGATACTCCAAAACTTCGATAGCATAAACAAAAGTTCCTTGCGTGTTGGGTGTACATGACATAACGCCTGTTACCGGGTCAACGGTTAATGGCACCCCACCAAACATGTCGGCCTGGCTATAGGGTGCTTGATAAGTTACATTTGTGTAAGGTGGGTTGCTAGGCGTGGTTGGAGCAGGGTTTGCCGCAGAAGCACCATCAATGGGGTCGGATAATTGATAAACTAAGGAATCGCCATCGGCATCGGTAGCACTATGGTTAAAAGTAAAAGGGGTATTTGCACAGATATAAAGTGGAGGGTAGCTATTAAACGTGGGGTTGCTATTGGCATTAAAAGGAGCTATTCCGGGAACAGTAGCAACGAAAGTGGCTCCGGTATTGCCCGGGTCGAAAATATTTAGAATTTGCCCATTTCGACAGCAACGTTGATATACAATTTGGTATCCGCTACCGTTGGGAGGAAGGGTTACTGTGGTGGTATAAACTGTTACTTCGGTACAAACTGTAGATGGAGGTGGGACGCAGGGATTGCTGATTGCGGCATTTACGCTATTTACAGCACCGAGATTAATGTCAACTGTTTGAACAAGATTTCCCCCGGCATCAAAAATACCAATATGGGCTGGGTCGTCAAACAGTGTAGTGCTATTACAATCTCGAAACAGGGTAAGACTTATTTGATATTGATTATTTCCAAGATAGGTATAATTCATTTCTCCACCCACTATATGCGTTGCAAATGAAGTTTTTAAACCCAGGACAGTTAGCAGGATGGATAAGCAGAGTAGTGCTTTTTTCAAAATAGGAGCGATTTAGATTTGGGTGTGAAAATAAATAGTTTTTTAACATATTATCAACAATTGCTAATCTTTTTATTGGAAGAGTAAAGTTAATATCAATTATTTAGAGGGAAATGCTCTATTTGAGATAGTGAATAGGGACGATTGCACTTATTTAATAATCCGAAACAAGTACTGTGTTGCATTGCCACAATACCATTAATAAATAACTGGTGCAATATACTCCGCCAAAGAAAAGTTCGCCATCACTGGTTTTATAGAAAGGTATCCTGCTCCAAAGCATTAGTGTGATTTAAGTTTACAATATAGAGTAGGCGGTGTCCAAAGTAAATATATTGGCTTAGTGGTGGTGGTGGTGGTGGTGGTGGTGGTGTAAATTCAGAACCCACACATACGGAGCCATTATTAAAGGCATACAAACTCATTAGGATTGAACAGCACTGAACTACAATTACTGTTACTTGAAACATAGAAATTTTTAAACTACTTTCGCCGCCTCAATGAAAAATATACGGAATTTCTGCATCATAGCCCATATAGACCACGGTAAAAGCACCCTCGCCGATAGACTTTTAGAATATACTAATACAGTTTCAAAACGCGACCAACAAGCCCAAGTTCTTGATGATATGGATTTGGAACGAGAACGCGGTATCACCATCAAGAGCCACGCCATTCAAATGGATTATGAATTGGATGGCGAAAAGTATATTCTGAACCTGATTGATACGCCAGGCCATGTTGATTTTTCTTATGAAGTTTCCCGCTCTATTGCAGCTTGCGAAGGGGCTTTGCTCATTGTAGATGCGGCTCAGGGCATTCAGGCCCAAACTATCAGTAACCTGTATTTGGCTTTAGAAAATGATTTGGAAATTATTCCTATCCTGAATAAAATAGACCTCCCAAGTGCGAACCCTGAAGAGGTGAAAGATCAGATTGTGGATTTACTTGGCTGCAAACGCGAAGAAATTATGTCCGCATCGGGTAAAACCGGACAAGGAGTTCACGATATGTTACGGGAAATAGTTACTCGCATTCCTGCCCCCAAAGGCGACCCAAACGCACCGCTTCAAGCATTGATCTTCGATAGCGTTTACAATTCTTTCCGTGGAATTATTGCCTATTTTAAAGTGAAGAACGGCGAGATACGCAAAGGCGACCGAGTAAAGTTTGTAAACACAGAAATGGAGTATTTTGCCGAGGAAGTAGGCGTTTTGAGACTAAAGCCCGAGCCTAAATCGGTGATTAAAACCGGAGATGTGGGCTATATAATTTCAGGAATAAAAGAAGCCAGGGAGGTAAAGGTGGGTGATACGATTACTACTGTTACCAATCCCTGCCTAACGGGAATTCAAGGTTTCGAGGAAGTGAAGCCCATGGTTTTTGCTGGAATTTACCCCGTTGACACCGACGATTATGAAGAGTTGCGGACGAGTATGGATAAGCTTCAGCTCAATGATGCATCGCTTACTTATGAACCTGAATCCTCGGCGGCCTTGGGATTTGGTTTCCGTTGCGGATTTTTAGGAATGTTGCACATGGAAATTATTCAGGAAAGGTTGGAACGGGAGTTTGGAATGACAGTGATTACTACTGTCCCAAACGTTTCATACATTGCCTACACCAGCAAAGGGGAGAAAATGATATTGAATAACCCCAGCGAAATGCCCGATCCGAGTAAATTAGAAAAAATTGAAGAACCCTATATAAAGGCTCAGATTATCACAAAATCGGAATATGTTGGTTCAATTATGTCATTGTGTATCGAGAAGCGGGGGGCAATTACCAACCAAGTTTACCTCACCACCGACAGAGTAGAACTTAGCTTCGATATGCCTTTGGGCGAGATAGTATTTGATTTTTATGATAGATTGAAAACCATCAGCCGAGGTTATGCTTCGTTCGATTATCATCCCATAGATTACCGTGCCAGCCATTTGGTAAAAATGGATATAATGCTGAATGCGGAACCTGTGGACGCCCTTTCGAGTCTTATCCACCGCGACAATGCCTATAGTTTTGGAAAGAAGATTTGTGAAAAGCTGAAAGAACTTATCCCACGCCACCAATTCGAGATTCCGATTCAGGCGGCAATTGGTGCTAAAATTATTGCTCGTGAGACAATAAAGGCCTTACGTAAGGATGTAACAGCAAAATGTTATGGTGGGGATATTTCGCGTAAACGTAAACTTTTAGAAAAGCAAAAGGAAGGAAAGAAGAGGATGCGGCAGGTAGGCAGTGTAGAAATTCCACAAGAGGCGTTTATGGCCGTGTTGAAGTTGGATTAGTGCCTAATCGGCAATTATTGACACAAGAATAAATTAGGGCTATCTATTAGTTCAAATTGAACTAATAGATAATTTAACACTAGGGTGGTTTTCTCCCTTTACGGAGTCAATTTTAAATTTTGGCACGTAATTGTCAGAAATTTAATATCTTACAGGTTTTTCAGGTTTACATCTTTTTGATACTTGACTCTCCCTGAAACAAACGATTGCAAGAACAGAAGCTCTTACTTCTGAACTCCCCTAAAACACAAAAGCCGCATCTCTGCGGCTTTTGAATATCATAAAAACAATTTATTTCTTTTCCAATGGTGCTCCGGGATTGTTATTTACCGGCATTGTTTCTTCAGTAGGAACAGCCTCTATAGTTCCACTTATGCGGATGGTTTTAGTTGCTGATTTGGCATTTGAAGTTATAGTAACAGTTTTGTTAATGGGCCCTACACGTTTAGTATCGTAGTTTACTTTTATAACGTTTGTTTCTCCCGGTTTAATGGGGTCTTTTGGCCAATGAGGAACAGTGCAACCGCAACTTCCACGGGCATTGCTGATAATCAGTGGCTCTTTACCTGTGTTCTTAAATTTGAATTCGCATTCACCATTTCCGCCTTGTTTCATGGTTCCGTAATCGTGTACTTCTTTTTCAAATACAATTTCAGGAGCATTTGGATTGTCGTTTACCGGAGGTGCAGGTGTGGCGGCATCTTGAGCGTTAACACTCACCATTCCGGCAGAAAAAATTAAGGCAAGTAATACTTTTTTCATTGATTTTTTATTTGTGATTCGGGTTACAAATGTATAAGACTTTCGATTTGTGTGAAATTGATTTTCTAAAAATTTTGTTAAGGGTATTAATTGTGGTTGCCCTTGACGAAAAGGGAACTAAGCTAGCCCTTGAAAAATGAGCTAATCGTTTCTTTCAGTATTTTCGCCCAATGAAACAATTTACTTTCTTGTTAATTTTGATTTGTACAGGCTTTGCGGCAACTGCTCAACCTTGTCGTTATACTAGTAGGGTTTTTTCGCAGGTGGCTAAGATTTCCGATGTAGTGTATGCCAACGTACCGTCTATTCCCGCTGTTTATGTAGCCGAAAATGTTACCACCGACCTCGACCTTAAAATGGATATTTGGCAACCCATTGGCGATACAATGCTTAAACGTCCGCTCATCATTTTGGCTCATGGCGGCGGATTCATCAGTGGAACAAAAGACAATAACGATATGCAGTATTTGGCCGACACTTTAGCCCATTACGGCTATGTTACAGCCTCTATTGATTATCGGATAACGCTTAATGCTACCAGCACCGGGAGTGTTGAAAGGGCTATTTGGAGGGCAACTCAAGACGGTAGTGCTGCCATCCGCTTTATGAAAGAAAAAAGTGAATTGTATGGGATTGATACCAATCAAGTGTTTGTTTTGGGCAGCAGTGCCGGAACGTTTTTGTGGTTATCAGAAATGTATTGCAGCAATGCCGAAAGGTTGCAAAGCACCTATAGTGCTGCATTTCCACCCCAACCCGATTTAGGCTGTAAAGATTGTGAAGGGAATTCTTATACACATTCCTCTCGCCCCAATGCTTTGGTTGGGTGCTGGGGGGCTATTCAAGATACTTCGTGGATTAGTGCTACGGAATATATTCCCGCCATTATGTTTCATGGCGATGCCGACCCAGTGGTTCCATATAGTGAAGGCTATCCGTTTTCGGCACTATTTACCGCTCCTTGGGTATATGGTTCGGCTTTGATGCACGAACGACTAAACCACCTTGGCGAAGTTCACGAGTTTTATAGTGGAGCAGGGCAGTTGCACGAATACTGGGGTGTGGTAAATGGTGCTTTTCCGCCCGGGCCGGTAACCGACCCCGATTGGGAAGGTATTATTGTTAAAACCACTCAGTTTCTTTACAATGTGATGGGGCAGCCAAATTGCACGGCTGTTTCAATTAATTATCCCACAGAAAATAAGACCAAAATGTGGATAGACGGAAACGCTCTAATCGTAGAAAAAATGGACACTAAGCCTTTCTCAATTCAGGTTTATTCTTTAGAAGGGAAAATGCTTTTAAGCCGGATTCTTCCAGCGGGCAAATCAATTGTAGGTTTGGATGGCGTTTCGGGATTGGTAGTGGTAAAAGCCGCAGCGGAAACAAGAAAGTTGGTTTCCGTTGAAAATTTGTATTAGCCCCCTGAAATTTGCTTAGTCTGCCGTTTCTGTAGTAATAATCTTTTCCTTTAAAGCATACATTACCAGACCGGCAGTGTTGCCAATGCCTAATTTTTGCATAATGTTTTTGCGATGCGTGTTTACTGTATGTGCACTCAGGAATAGTTTATCGGCAATGTCTTTATTGGTTAGCCCTTCAGCTATCAAACGAATGATTTCCATTTCACGATTGCTGATGTCCACAGGTTCGCAGCAACTGGCAATTTCTCCTAAATTGGCAGTGTTGTCGTGATTTACCATTATGGCATCTAAAATTTTCCCGCAGAAGAAATTCTTACCATCATTGGTTTTAATAACGGCTTCTAAAATTTCATCGCGGTCGCAATCTTTTAGCACATAACCTGAAATGCCTGCTTCAATAGCACGGAGAATATGTGGTTTTGAAATTTGGTTGGAAATGGCTAAGACTTTCAATTTTGGATTTACCACTATAGCCTTAGCAATATCTTCCGGTTTGAAATCAACTTCCGTAAAATCAATTATCAAAACATCAGCACCTCGAAGCAACTTGATATTGTTTAAATCATCGCTACATTCAGCCTCTGCCACCACTTTTAAATCGGTTTGAGAAGATATAAGGGCTTTCAATCCCTCACGGATTAACAAACTGCTGTCGGCGATAATTATTTTGATTGAAGACATAAACGCGGCAAAGATAGGTAATTTGATAGATGAAGGAACTTACTCAATTCCCCACAATTTTCTGGTACTTCATGGCATTACCCGGATCCATATTCGTCATTTTGGTTATCACTTGCTGCTGCACATCGGGAGCCGTATTTGTTTTAAACATCCCGATTATCTCTTCGTTTTTAGCATTGAACACAAACTGTAGCAAAAACGAGTTGGGTTGGTCTTTCGATACTTTCAAAATATCATCTAAGGTTTGCAGAATTACTTTTTTGCCGTCTTCAAGTTTATCAGTCATAATATCCAAGCCCAAGCGGTGATATTTATACATGGCCTCACGCACTCCAACAAAGCGGGGGTTCAAAATATTCTCCGAAAACCAATAACGGTTTCGGTTATTGTCGAAGGCTTTCCACCCCTTCTCCGAAGCACTTTGGGCGTTATTCACAATCGTAACCGCCTTTTGAAAACTGGCTTCTCCGCCTTTCAGTGCGTAGGTATCGTAATCCATTCCAATAATCATATTGGCATAAAAAGCCAGCACCGAAATAAGGTTTCCGTTATAGGTGTTTTCATTTAAAATAAAGGGCTGGTTAGCCACATACTGAAATTGAAAATCGGGGTCTTGGTGATTGATAATTACACAAGGATAATTGGTTTTAAAAACCGGACGACGGCTTTGAATTTGAATCGAACCCTTAAATTCTTCGGTGCTAACCCGCTCGGTAACGTTAATGAGTATGCTGCATTCAATTTTTTCATCCTGCTTAAACTGGTCGCTGTTTGTCCAGCGGGTGTTATTCATAAAATCCTGCACCTGTTTCTTCAAAGTCTCGAAAATGGTTTTATCCCCGTTAATTTGTTGGGCATTTACCGTAACCTGACAGTTAAGTTCCTGAGCCTTACTTTGGAAAAACATTCCCAAAGCAAACAAAATAAAAAGCAATTTCCTCATTTATGTATGTTGCAAAGTAAGCACTTTTTCAAGGATAATTTCTGCCACCTCATTTTTTGTAAGCAATTCGGTTGTTTCCGGAACTTTTGATTTTGTGATAAGCGTAACCTTGTTCGTATTATGTCCAAAGCCTGCACCCTCGGTTTTCAGCGAATTCATCACCACTAAATCCAAGTTTTTCTTCTCCAATTTCCCGATAGCATAGTCCAGTTCGTTTTGGGTTTCTAAGGCAAATCCCACCAAAATTTGCCCTTTCTTTTTTGATTTGGAAATCGCTCCCAAAATATCCACAGTTTTTACCAATTCCAGATTCAAGGATTCGGCTTTCTTTTTTATTTTCTCAGTAGCTGCTGTTTCAGGTTTGTAATCGGCTACCGCTGCTGCCATAATGCAAATGTCTGATTCGGAAAAATGTGCATCAACGATCTTAAACATTTCATCCGAAGTGGTAACATTTATCCGTTTGATACTGGAGTTTGAAGCCAATTGGGAAGGACCGCACACTAAGGTAACGTCAGCTCCCATAGAGGCAGCTTTTTCAGCCAAGGCAATACCCATTTTCCCGCTGCTGTGATTGCCAATAAATCTTACAGGGTCAATTGCTTCGTAGGTTGGCCCGGCGGTTATCAACACTTTTTGTCCTTTTAACTTTTGTGATGAAGCAAAGAATTCAACTATTGCTTTATAAATAGTTTCCGGTTCGGCCATTCGTCCTTCTCCATAAAGCCCTGATGCCAATTCGCCCGATTCAGAAGGAATTAATCGATTTCCAAATCCCACCAAAGTTTGAATATTCCGTTTGGTTGTCGGATGCTGATGCATATCTAAATCCATTGCAGGGGCAAACATCACCGGACATTTCGCTGACAGGTAAGTAGCTAAAAGCAAATTGTCGCAAAGACCGTTAGCCATCTTAGCCAAAGTGTTTGCCGTTGCCGGGGCAATTACAAACACATCAGCCCAAAGTCCTAACTCCACATGATTATTCCATGCTCCATCCGCAGCTGAAAAGAAAACTTCCTTTACAGGGTTTTTGCTTAGTGTAGCCAGAGTAAGTGGCGAAATAAAGTCTTTAGCCGCGGGGGTCATCAGCACTTTTACCTCTGCTCCATTTTTCACCAATAGCCGAATAAGCATAGCCGATTTGTATGCAGCAATTCCGCCGCAGACACCTACTATTATTTTTTTTTGGGCAAGCATTTACTTATGTTCTAATTCCAAAACAAACATTCCCATTTAAACACAACAAAAGCCCACATTTATTGCAGGCTTGTTGTATTTGTTGTTGGAAAAGAAAACAAGGCATTGTAAAGAAATAAGTTGTACAAAGTAGGCGATGTAATTTTGTTCGTTTTCAAGGCATGAATTGTAGCTAATAGCCATGCTTCTCTTAGCAAAATTCATAACGAAGAAATAGGACAAAAGAACAAGCCTAAATGTATAGGTTATTTCTTTTCAATGCCTACAGAACCGGCTCTTCTTCTTTAGCCGGATTGCGAGAATAAATCTCATCGTCTAAGAACTCCTGAATTGCCAATAATGATGGTTTGGCCATTCTTTCGTATTGCTTAGAAATTTCAATTTGCTCACGGTTTTCATACATTTCTTCCAAGTTGTCGGTAGCCGATTGGAACTCTTCTAACTTAGTACTCAATTCTTCTTTCAAGTCAACCGAAATTTGGTTGGCTCGTTTAGAAATTACCGCTAAGGTTTCATAAATATTGCCGCTGTTTTTGTCAAACTGACGAACGTCACGGGTAATTGTAGTTGGGGAGGCTTTGCTCATTTTGCTTTGATTATGATTTAGAGTGAATTTTTATTTTAGCTGATTCTTTGTTTACGTCGGTGTAGAACTTTTCAGCATCTTCCAAATATGCTGATTTTGGATAGGCGTCCAAAAAGTCTAAATAGGCTTTGCGGGTTGCTTCCAAGCGTTCCTCTTTCTTTTCTTCAATACTATTTATGGCTAAGAGATAGCGTGATTTCAAGCCTAAGAACACACACTCCTCTCGGCGTGTACTTTCTGGAAACTCCTTGGTCATATTGTTAAATGCCACAATAGATGCTTTGTAATTCTGAACTTTAAAATAGAGTTTAGCCGTTTCAAATGCTTTCAATTCTAATTTTCCCCTTAATTTGTCCATCAAATCGTTGCACTCGGCCACTCGGGGACTTTCCGGATATTTATTGATGAACAGTTGCATCTCATTGATGGCTGTTTCGGTGCTGGTGGGGTCTAGTTTATAGTTTGGAGAATCTTTGAAATAGCAATAGGCAGCCATAAATGCACATTCTTCTACTTTAGCCCCTGTAGGAAATGTGCTTGTGTAATTTTTGAAATGATAGCTGGCCAAAGCATAATCACCCAAGCCATAATTCGACATGGCGTAGTAGTAATATATGTCGGAAGCCTTAGCAGTGCCTTTATAGATATTTAACAACTCCTCGAAGATGGGGAAAGCCCGACTATAGTCCTGTTTGTTGTAATATTTCACCGCCATCTCGTATTTAAGATTAAAATCGGTGCTTTTCAATAACTTTTGATACTTGCATCCACTCATTCCAAGCCCAACGGACACTAGAAAAACAAGGGATAAGTAACGCATTTTTTGAAAAGGGCGGCAAATATAGGGAAATTTTGGAATGGCTGGAAAATGGATGTGGGCATTTGTGTCTATCTTGATAAACTGCCCTCTCTTTTCCCCAAAAGTTTCATCCGTAACTCCCGTTAATTTTAACATCTTTGCCCTTTAAATCTCCAATAATTGAAATAGTATGAAAAAGATAATTCCTTTATTGTTTCTTGCCCTTTTTCTCTTGTCTTCCGTTGCCACTTTTAGCCAGCAGGCAAAAAAGAAATTTGTTTGGATTTCGCCAGATTCGCTAAAAACATACCGTGAACACTTCAGGAAAAACATCCCTGAACCAAAAGGCTACATTAGTGATTTTGAAGAAATTTTATCGTTCAAAGAAGAGCACCAGCTCGACTCTATCATCCAGCATTATCGTCAGGAAACCGAATCGTCAATTTATGTGGTAACTCTTGACACCACTCGGGTTGCTAAAGTAAAGTTTGATGAACTCACCCAACTCATAGCCTCCGAATATGCGATAGACAGTAAAAAGGTGAATGGAATTTTGATGGTGGTATCTAAAGGACATCAAAAAATTAAAATCAAAACAAGCAGTGGATTAGAAAAAACCTGGCAAAACAAAGAACTAAGCGATTTGATGAATAAGGTGATAGTACCCTATTTTAAAGAAAGGCAATATTTTGAAGGTATTCGGGATGGGGTAATTGCTTTTACTCAAAACAGAAAGTAGCTATTGCACAATATGGGCGATTTCGATATATTTATGATTAGCGGTTTGGGGGCCGATAGCCGGGCTTTTCGTAATCTGTCAATTAATAGCACTAAAATTACTTATATAGATTGGATAGAACCACTGATAAATGAAACTATTCAAGAGTACGCCTTTCGAATTAGCGAACCCGTCCGTAAGGCTGAAAATCCACTATTAATTGGTGTTTCCTTAGGCGGAATTATTTCAATGGAAATAAAAAAATTCCTGCCCGATACTCCGGTTATTCTTATTTCCAGCATGAAAGATAAAAGCGAAAAACCTTTTTTGCTTCGCTTTGGCACCGTTGTTCCACTGCATAAATTTATTCCTCCACGGTTTATGATGAAATCAACGGTTATCGTTCGTTCCATATTCGGAAAATTGGATAAACCCGATTTGGCAGTATTTAACGATATGTTTATGAAAACCTCGCCAACTTTTCTCCGCTGGGGTATGAGTCAGGCCATAAACTGGAAAGGTAGCGACAAACAAGCCAAAGTATTTCATCTTCACGGCACTAAAGACAGGCTTTTTCCTTGGCGACGAATTAAGAATCCCACTTTAGGGTTAATGGACAAAAGTGGAGGTCAAAATCTCTGTATTCCTTTGTGGGCTTAGCTTTGCGACAAAAAACACAAATGGACAAAAAAGTGCTTTTATTGCAAGAGCAAAATCGTCTCAAAATCTGGTCTTCATCAAGGGCGGCAACGCT
>CANJNG010000011.1 GCA_947475205.1 Bacteroidota bacterium | reverse complement strand
GGCTCGACAAGCCTTTTGATGAACCAAAGTACGAACCTGTCCAAAATCCAATTCAGGGGGTTCTTTTTTGAAAATACCTTTTTCAATCCCTGTAGCCCAATCAAATCAACAAATGTTCCGAACTAGAAAATCTTTTAGGACACTATTGGAGTGAAATATTTAACGTTTTGGGTATTGAAGAAGGAGGGCATTAACTAACGTTCATTCGAGGCACAACCCCGAAGGGCTCATGTACGGCAAAGCCCAATGTCATTAAGTTAAGGTTTTAATATGTTGGTTTATAGTTAGTAAATGTTTTGTGTTTGCTTTTAGATTGTTTGTTTTTGAAATGCACAAGAGGAGATGTCGCTACGTTAGCCTTTCCTGCAATCGGTTCAAAGATTTGCGAGCTCCGCCTCCCACCGAACTTCCATCGAAGCACCGTACTTCCAAATTAAGCATCACCCCCGAAGGGCTCACGAACACCTTTGAAAACAAATTACTTGTTCGTAACCTGTCGGACGAAGCATGGGCGGATCTTTCATTTCCTTTGTTCTCAGATGGCAACTTATGATTTATTGCTTTGCCCGGTGTAAAGTTTCGGGCAATATAGCACATAGGTCTATTTTTTTATACTGATTTCGAGCATTGCTGACTTAAGCTGAGCGGCCAGTTCTTTATTTTCAACCGGTTTGTAATACAACAAATTATCCATCTCATAAGGGTCTTCAGTTAGGTTGTAGAGTTCGGTTTCCACTTCTTCTGCCTTCGCTTTTAACTTCAAAGTCTTTATATCGCCTGCAGAAATCATACGCATTAGTTCCGGGTCTTTAAGCCTGAATTTGTTGCTAAAATTCAGAACTTTTTTGTTGGTATTCTTTTGCCATTCAATGTATTTGTATATGGTTTCTTTTTGAATGCCATTTTCCGCAGACCTCACTTTCATTCTTATTGCATTATACGTTGGATGATCCATTATATATAAAGGCAACAGTTTCATACTCAGTTTGGGTTTGTTGTATAATTTGAATTTAGACAAGCTTGGTCCGGCATATTCCATTACAAACCTGTCTCTGAAATTGATAATACTATCATTATATAAGATAGGTGCCAAAGAAAGGCCTTCGACGCTTTTTGGAATATTCAAACCTGCTATATTTAGAATGGTGGGCATTAAATCGAGGTTGGTTACCCATTCTTCGGTTTTGCTAGGTTTGTTTAGGTGTAAAGAGTCACCACCGGTTATTATCATCGGCACCTTAATCGCTTCTTCATAGGGTGTAGCCTTATTCATCATGGCATGTGCTCCCAGCATATACCCGTTATCAGAAGTAAAAATCAACAGGGTGTTGTTCCATTCACCATTATCTTTTAATGTTTTAATTAAGTTGCTAAGCATATCATTTAAAGCATATAAGGAACCCAGACGCCCATACCAATCTGCCTGCAAGAAACTTTTGATAGACCCGGGTACTTTCCCTTTAAAAATGGAGTTGTAATAAAACACTCCTTTTTTCATTTGTCTCACTCTTTTCTTCCAAGTATTTCTGAGGAAAGTTGATTTGTCGGCAGGTAATTTCGTTTCAACTTTAGTAGCTAATTTGCCATAGTCGTTATTGAAATTGGGTGTAGCGGGAATCGGCAACTTGGCCCAGCGTTCCTCTGCCATTTTTTTATGCCTTGGGGCTGCCTGCAATGGGTTATGTGGCACAGTGGGTGTTAAATACAGAAAGAAGGGTTGGTCATCCTTCTGCTCGGTGTTTTGAATAAACGAAATGGCTTGCTTGGTTAATACATCTGTTGAATAATCATCAGGCGTGGAACCATACTGTTTTGTTTGCTGATTGGATACATTCCATAGCGTATCGTTTTGGGGATTTCCGCCTTGCCAGTTTAAAATGCTATAATCATATCCCTTGTAATAAGAGGAATGGGTAAATACAAAACCATCTGTCCAACCATAAACGGGTTTTGCGGTTTCACTTATTCCATATCCATTTAAATACTTTCCAATGATGGCAGTTCTATAACCGGATTTGATTAAATAGGAAGGCAAGGTATAGGGTTCATTATGCTTAAAAGCACTCCAGCCCCCGTTTGTTGATGCATTTCTATAAACTCCATTTGTATGAGCATAACTGCCCGTTAAGGTTGCTGAACGGCTCGGACAGCAGGTAGCCATTGGCGTGAAAGAGTTAGTAAAATCTATACCAATTGATTTTAAAGAGTCTAGGATTGGTAAAACCTCAGGAAAATATTGAGGAGTGAAAATGGCATCTAAATCATCGGCCAGAACAATTATAACATTGGGTTTTTGTTGTGCAAATGTTGTAAAGCTGGCTAGGTATAGGCAAATGGTTATGAGAGGTTTTTGAAATGGCATGATAGTATTTGCAAGCAAAACATTATTCTCTTGGAAGTGGTGAGTGGTTCTTGCATAGGCATGACTCATAACGCCAGTTCGTCTAAAAATCACCGTTACGGGGTCAAAAGTAAAGAAATGCAGCTATTAGAAAGCAATAGAAGCGATATAAGCCCATTTTAAACAGAACCAAATACCACACAGAATAAAGACAAACGTCAACTAACGCCGCAGGCCTCTTAGATCCCAATAAAAAACAAAATACTTTATCTAAAACGGCAAAGCCCTCTTATCTACCTAAATTATAGTGGCAGCGACAAAATGTTGGTCTTTGCTTAAACTTTCAAGAAAGCGATAGCCGCAGCTCTCCCCCTTTTAAAGGGGGAGTTGGAGGGGGTTTCAAAACAAAACTCCAATTTCATTAAATACCAACTGTTAATCGCCTTATCTATAATTGAAAATTATAAAGATAAAAACCTTTGTCAGCGAACACTAGAGCCAGCGGTGTGGCAAATTGCTATCCGATGTTTGGCCCCGCTTTTTAGATGTTGTAATTTGAATCACCATTTGCATCATAGCTTGCTATTCCACGAACATGTTTATATTTGCAAAGAAAACCTGCTGCATTTGCTTATGGCCCTAATTCTAAAACTCAATTTGCTAACTCACCTTAGATACTCCATGCCTATTATGCATGTGATTGAGGTTTTCACCAAAAAGATTAGTTTCCCTTATCAAAGCATAGTGTGATTTGGGCATATTAAATGTGGAAGAACTAGATGATTTGTTTGGCAAAATTGGAACTGGAATGAAATATGAGGTAACTCTTTTCGATAGAGAAACCCTGCTTTTCTATTCCATTTTGGATATTTTCTGCAAATTGATGATTTCCCACGAGGGCGATGAAATTACGGAAGAGATTAGTCAAAATGAACATAGAAGTACTTCTTTTCTTTTGACTTGCCTAAGACTTTTACTCTAAACAAAAATCATGAAAATAGCCTTCCTTTTACTTCTTCTCCCACTTCAACTTTCGGCTCAAAAAGATTTCACTAAATATGTCGACCCTTTTATCGGCACCGGTGGGCATGGGCACACCTATCCCGGGGCTACTGTTCCTTTCGGGATGGTACAATTAAGCCCCGATACTCGCCTTAGGGGTTGGGATGGCTGTTCAGGATATCATTATTCGGATACTAGGATTTACGGGTTTTCACATACCCATTTAAGCGGAACCGGCTGCAGCGATTATGGAGATGTGTTGTTAATGCCAACCCTTGGCAAAGCAACCTGGAAAAATAAAAAATATGCCTCCACCTTTAAAAAGGAAAACGAAAAGGCAACAGCAGGATATTATTCAGTTTTTTTGGATAAACCAGGTGTTAAGGCAGAATTAACCGCAACCACAAGAACGGGACTTCATAAATATACTTTCCCAAAAACAGATGCTGCCAATATAATCCTTGACCTGAACCATCGAGACAGGTTAAATGAAGGAGAAATCACTATATCAGGCAACAATGAAGTTTCGGGTTACAGAATAAGTACAAAATGGTCTAGCAATCAGCACATTTATTTTGTAATTCAGTATTCGAAACCATTTAAACACTTTGGTATAACCGGTTGCGGGTCGAGCCAAAGGGTTAAACATACAAAAGGAGGCCGATTGAAAGCCTATGTTCAATTCGCTACCGAAAAAGATGAAGCCATTTATGTAAGGGTAGGAATTTCTCCGATAAGTGTTGAAGGGGCTCGCAAAAACCTTGAAGCAGAGCAACTCGGTTTCGATTTCGAAAAATCAAAAGCCAATGCAGCAGAAATGTGGAATACTGAACTTAGCAAAATTGAAATAGAAGATGACAACGAGAGGAATAAAAGGATTTTTTACACCGCCTTGTATCATACCATGCTTGCTCCGAATATCTATCAGGATATAGATGGCAAATATCGAGGCCGAGATGCAAAAATTGGGGAAGCAACTGATTTCACTAACTACACGGTTTTTTCCTTATGGGATACCTATCGTGCACTGCACCCCTTGTTTACCCTAATAGACAGAAAACGTAATGCCGACTTTATCCGAACATTTATTAAACAATATGAACAGGTTGGCTTGTTGCCCATTTGGGAATTGTCGGCATACGAAACATTCTGTATGATAGGTTATCATTCCATACCCGTAATTGCTGATGCCTACCTAAAGGGTATCAGGGGTTTTGATGCAAAAAAAGCATTGGAAGCCATGAAAAAAAGTGCAGAAACAAGCCAAAAGGACTTGAAGAAATACAAGCTCAAAGGTTCTTTGGTGGTTGATGCATCTTACTTTAGATATGCTGCCGGTTTCGATGATTACCTAAAATATGGGTTTATTAGGCAACGCTTTATTAATAACAGTGTTTCGAAAACCCTTGAGTATGCCTACAACGACTGGTGCATTGCCCAAATGGCAAAAGCCTTAGGCGATAATGAAGGCTATGTAAAATACAATTTAAGAGCTGCCAATTACCGTAATCTATTCGATTCGGCTACAGGCTTTATGCGGCCAAGGAATAAGAATAAGTTCCGCTCGGGTTTCGACCCCTATAAAGTAACTCAGTCCTATACCGAAGCAAATGCGTGGCAATATTCGTTTTATGTGCCGCACGACATAAGCGGACATATCAAACTATTGGGGGGTAAAGAAAAGTTGGCCACTTTTCTGGATACCTTATTCACCACCTCATCTAAACTAAAGGGGCCTATAAAGCAGGATGTTTCCGGATTGATGGGGCAGTATGCACATGGGAATGAACCCAGTCATCAAATTGCTTATGAATATAATTATGCCGGCCAGCCATGGAAAACCCAGTCCAGGGTCCGAAAAATTATGCATGAATTCTATGCCGACAAACCTGAGGGATTGGTGGGCAATGAAGATTGTGGGCAAATGAGTGCTTGGTATATTTTCAGCTCCCTTGGATTCTACCCGGTGTGCCCCGGAAGCGACCATTATGCTATGGGGTCGCCCCTTTTCCAAAAAGCGAGTATTCATCTCGAAAACGGAAAAACTTTTACTATTCAAACCACAGGCAACAGCCAAGACAATGTTTATATAAAAGATGCCTCCTTAAATAAAAACGAATTTACCAAAACGTTTTTACGCTATGATGATATTGCCAATGGCGGTTTACTTGAAATAAACATGAGCAGTCAGCCTAATAAGAACAGAGGAAATTCAGATATTGATACTCCCGTTACAAAACTAGATTAGATTTTTTCGCCGCTCGCCATCTATGTAACGAAGACGAGAATTCGCAGGCAACTGGGGGTAAAGCTTTTCTCGGCGGCGGAGGCTTGTATGCCAAGCGTTTTGAAATGCCGCTTACATTCCACTCTTTTTATACTCTTTTTTCACCACGAAGTGGTGAAGGACTGGATTGAATAACGTTTTGCAGCTACAAGAAGTAGGCGATATGCGGACGATTTTATTGAATATTAGTGTCCGTGATTTTCAATTCGGGGCAATTACTTTCTCTAAATTTTATGATCGTTATTATATGCTATAGGAACATATAAGGTCTTTTCCTGATTATGCTTCTTATCTTCCACTTAGGTGGCTTAAACCAAATATGAGCAAGTTTTCTAGTCAGTTATTAGGTAATTATCCCACCTTGGAAATTATAAGATGTATTTTATCCTCAAAATACAAATATGCATTCTGTATCTTTGAACCCACGATAAAAGCTAATATAGTTTTGATTTTTTTTCATAGACTGCTTGATTGCAGCCAGGTTAAATAGCGGCAAACCTGAGCTAATGAATCAAAATGATAGCGTATTGTACTCGCACCCAAAATCAATAATTTGAATTATCAGCACATGACAAAAATAAAAGTAAACTCAGAAATTACGAAGCTTAAACAACTGCTTATTCATAGTCCGGGAGGCGAAATGAATAACATGCTGCCAAACAAACGCGAAGAATGGTTGATTGACGATATATTGCAAACAGGCCTGATTCAGCAAGAATACCACGAGTTTGCAAAAACGCTATTGCTGTTTCTTGACCCCGACAAATTCTTGACACAAAAGAGTGTGAATCCAAACGATAAGAACTTTCATAAATCGGATTTGGTAATAGATGTGGAATATAAACTGGTTCAACTATTTGCCGATAGCGAAAACGAGAAGAAAACCTTGGCACTTATTGAACATGTAGCTGCCCTTGAAAAACTACGCTTAACAAGGAAAGTAGACCTAATAAAACTATACGAAGAAGCTAAAAAGGAGTACCAAACGAACCAAGAATTAGTGGGTTCAAAATTTATGTCCTTAGTTAAAACCTTGATAAGCGGAAAGCTTTTGTGGAAATGGAGCAGGTCGAAGGCCAAACTTATTGCCTTAGAGAAAAGTTTGGCCGCCTACATTTTTAAACCCATTCCTAATATGATTTTCACTAGGGACATTGGCGTTACCCTAAACGAACATTTCTTAATTACCAAAGCAGCAAATGAAATACGACACAGGGAGGTGGTATTGATGAAATACATTACCGAATGCTTTTTATTTAAAGCAGCACCGGGCGAAGATGAGTACAAAGAAGTATTGGAAAAGGTAATTGAAATATCAGAAGATGATGACTATTTCCAATACGACGAAAAGGAAATGGAAAAGATGAAAGTGAACTTTGAAGGTGGCGATATCATGATGGTTTCGCCTAAGCATTTACTGATTGGTAAAAGCCAACGCACTTCCATTTATGCCATTAACAAACTTATTCATAGCATATTTAAAAGGAATAGTGGAATTGAATTAATAAGTGTGATACAAATTGCCGAAAAACGCTCGCAAATGCACATTGATACTATCATGACGCAGGTGAATGCAAATGTGTGGATGCTATACGGCAGACTTTCGAAAAAAGTGATGGACGAGGAGTATGAAAATGAGGGTACTCCTTTTTCGCACAGTGAAATAATAGAGGAGAAGGAAGCTACCAAACGCTCTACTCAAAACCAGTTTGTTAATATTCTTCAATTTTATTGCAAAAAAGGGGGGTATGCCAAAGCAACAAGAAACAGAGCCGATTTCTATGTGTACGGGAAGAATGAATTGAAGGGATTGAATCTTTCTAAGGTGGATATTGATTCTAAAATGACCTATGGTAAACTTCCTGCAGAATTAAAATATACCAAACCCGATGATTTGGAAAGTTTACTGTCGCAAATTAGTAAAGTAGAATATGGTGATACCTTTAAAGGCGATGTGGAATTTGTGTACAGTGGTGGCAAACAATACCCCTATGATGAAAGAGAACAATGGACAGATGCTTGTAATCTTTTGTGCTTAGGAAACGGAGTAGTAATTGGCTACGACCGAAACAGGAAAACAGCGGAAGCCTTTGAAAAGGTAATGCATAAAATCAATGGTAAAAAAGTCCCTTCATCAAACAAGAAACTATTCGATGCCTTCAAACAAGAAATTGGAGATAATGCAATGATGTATTGCATTCAGGCCAAATATTTATTTCAATACATCCAGGCTAACTGCAAAACCGAAAAGGAAATCAATGCCTTTACTTCCGGGTTAAAAGATTTGTTGATAACCATTCCCTCCGGCGAATTGTCGCGGGCCCGCGGAGGTTCGCATTGCATGAGTATGCCTTTATTAAGAGAAAAATAATTGAATCCGGATGCAAACCACCAACACTGTTTTACTTATTCGGCCTGCCAACTTTGGTTTCAATACTGAAACCGAGGCCTCCAATGCCTTTCAAAATAAAGTAAGCGAAAGCGAGCAAACCATAAAGCAAAAAGCCTTAGCTGAGTTTGAAGCATTTGCTTCCTTACTTAAATCAAAAGGGGTGAATGTGATTGTATTTGACGATACTCCCTTGCCCCAAAAGCCGGATGCTATTTTCCCGAATAACTGGGTAAGCTTTCATGCCGACGGAACCGTTATACTTTACCCCATGTTTGCCCAAAACCGAAGGCTGGAAAGGCGGCACGACATCATTGAATCGTTAAAGAAAGAGTTTATAATTACACAGGTTATTGACCTTTCTGGATATGAAGCGGAGAACAAATTTTTAGAAGGCACAGGGAGTATTATATTTGACCACGACCACAAAATTGCCTACGCATGCTTGTCGCCACGCACCGATAAAGAGCTTTTTTTTAACCTGTGCGAACGGTTGCAGTATAAACCGGTTTGCTTTCATTCGCAAGACAAAGAGGGGCAAGAAATATATCATACCAATGTAATGATGTGCATAGGCGAAAAGTTTGCTGTTATTTGCTCAGACACTATCGCCGACGAAAGGGAGCGAGAAAATGTGTTGCAGTCACTCACCCAAACTGGCCATGAAATTATAGAGGTTACTACCGATCAAATGAATCACTTTGCGGGTAATATGCTTGCAATTAAAACCAAGGATAATAAGGCTATTTTAGCCTTATCGCAAAGTGCATTTGATAGCCTTACTGTGGCTCAAAGGCAGGCTATTGGAAAGTTTTGTGAGTTAGTTCCACTCGCTATACCCACCATTGAAACCATAGGCGGGGGCAGTGCCAGATGCATGATAGCCGAATTGTTTATAAGCCCAATTCTTACGTAAACCAAGCAAATTGTCATCATCAAGATGGGTAATTTGTTTTTTGGGGGAAGGCCGATGCCTCACCTTAACTTGTTACAAACGAGTTTGTGCGGGGAGTTATAAATCCCCGTAGTTTACATATTTTTCTCGGAAGGTTTAGCTACTTCGTTTAAAAAGAACTTAAATCGCACCTTGAGTACAAGCTGCGTTTAAGCCTTATATGTTATAAGCTGTTTTTAATTGTTCTAATGTATTCACTAGTAATTTGTTTTATCTGAGAATATGTTTCAGATTTTTGATTAGTTGGTTCATTCAAATAAAGTGCTCGATTAATTTCTAGCATTATGGTTGAAACATTTTTATTTTTTTGGTAATGTTCGAGTGGCACAATAGAACCTTTATAAGGCCAATCAATGCCTAATGTATAACCTGCTTTTTCAAAAAATGAAACCGATATGTCTATTAACTCCTTGGTTGTATGAAATGAATCAGTTCCTATATTAAAATCAGGTCGTTTGGGGTTTTTATCAAGGTCTCTTTTTAATGGTTTGCTAGGATATGAATGACAGTCAATGATTGTAACTTTACCATAATTGTTTAACTGATTATTTACAGCGGTATTGAATTTATTGTGATGTTTCCAATAATATGTTGTCAATACTTTTTCTTTTAGCTCAGGAGTTACAATTCTAATTTCTTCACCATTATCACTTTTTTCATATAATACGCCCATTCCATATTGTGCCATTACTTCTTGTGCATCATCAGTAAACCTTTCAGGATCGCAAAATATTCTAGAAAATTCAGCTACTACCATTTCGTCCTCATTTGAATAAAACAGGTCATCAGTATACCAATCTGTCAATTTTAAAATCTCTTTTTCAAGAGCAATGGAGTCAACAAGATAACCTTCTGACAAAGGAATATTTGTTGAGGAATGAGGAATATGAAGAATTATTCTTTTGTCCATTGTGTGCTCTGTTTTTAAAATAGCTTATAAGTTTTTGCAGCTACAAGATTTGGCAACTTCGAATCACTAAACTGTCGGTCAGCACTAAACTTGATACGAAACACAACCCCGAAGGGCTCACGAATTCCTTTATAAACAATCAACATATTCGTAAAACTTCATTTAACCACTGAACCGCCAATTTATTTACTTGTGTTTTTTTTAATTGAGTAAATGATATCGCTTCGCTAAGTTTTTGTAGGTGCTATTATATGCCGATTTTCTTCTTCTCGTCATAAATCTATTATTTTTTCGGCTTCTCTTATTCCACTTAAATATGCTCCGTGAACTGTTCCACGATATTCTCTTTCTGTATGTTCGCCTGCAAAGAAAACTTTGTTATTTACTTCATTTGCAAGTGTGTCAAAGTCAGCAGATGTAGAGCCATTTGTTGCGTAGGAATAAGCACCATAAGAATTTATATTCTGCCCCCATTTAGTTCTTAAAAAGTTGGTAGGATTTGGAATGCCGTTTCCATAAATATTTTTTAAATTCAACATTATCTCATTGCTAATTTCACTGTCGGTCATACTTTCTGTAACGGTAGCATAGTCGCCAAAAGCAAAAGTCATTAAACCATTTGAAGGTGTAAACTTTTTGATGTTGAGAAAGTAGTTAAACTTGCCTTTGGTGTCTGCTGTGAAACCAATATATTGTAGATTAGTGTCCCAAAATGGTGTGTCCCAAATCAACAAAAATTTGTTTACATTCCCTATATTAGTGTTTGTTATTGCATCTATTTTATTCGTTGGTAAGGCAGGTGTAAAGGTAATTGCATTATTTTTCAATACCCCTAATGGAACTGAAACAACAACGTAATCGGCTTCTATAGTATTTCCATTGGCAGTAATATTTACTTTTAGGTTTGAATAATTAATGGCTGTAACTCTTGTGTTTAGTCTGATATCTAAACCTTGGGCTAAAAAGTCAGTTACTTTATCGTAGCCATTTGTAATAATTACATCTTCTCCAGTATACTCTTCGTCATCGTCAAAGAATTTTGATGAAAGTTTTGAAATATCTCCACCTGTATTAAACTCTAAAAAAGCAGAAAGCATATATTTCCAAAGTTGGTCGTTGGCTTGGGTTGGGTAAAGTGAGTTGAATACTGTTTGAAAACTTTGTGTTTGTATTCCTGCATTTCTAACAGCACCTAAAGCACTGTTAAATTGGTTTTCAGCACTAGTCAAAACACTATCGGTGTAGGCTGTTCCGGTTGTGTCAAATACTTCAACGCTGTCGTCAGAAGTTAAAAATGTATTTGCTCCAGATTGGGAAGCTAAACTTGTTATAGGATTTCCATTTGGACCGTGAATCCAACTTGCCCCTTCATCAAAAGCCACTCCCAAACTTCTGTCCGTTCGCATTCGGCCGCCGACTTTCTCTTGTGCTTCTAAAATAATAACTGTAAAACCCTTTTCCTTTAATTTTTTGGCAGCAGCAATTCCTGAAATTCCGCCACCAATTACTACAACTGTTTTGCCATTTGGATTTATGTTTTCATCGTCTTTATCACAACTTGCTAAAAGTGTCGGTGTTAAAAAGAGTAATGGTATCCCTGTTAATGTGTCCTTTACGAATTTTCTTCTTTGCATATATTGCTTGATTTTTGAAATTGGCTAATGTTTGAGGGGTCGGCCTAAAATTGGCATATAACGGTTCAGGTATTGAAAAACGAAGGGTTCGGTAAGTTTATTTGATGCACACCATCGAAGGGCTCATGGCTACAAAAATATACAAAATGCTCTATCCAAATAAATCCGTTTTTATGCATTTAAATCCCTTTAGGGATGCCATATCGGTAGAAATGTCGTTTCCCTCCTTGAATAGAAATCCCTTTAGGGATGAGATATTGTATTTTTTGATGCCATTTAATATTTCATCCCTAAAGGGATTTCCGGATGGCGTGGTGTTCGTAGTCTTCTACCGATATGGCATCCCTAATGGGATTTTAACGGTTTGGGTATTGAAGAAGGAGGGGTTCGTTAACGTTCATTTGAGGCACTAAAGTAACAAGTTTTGCACTCACTTACAGACGGGCAACACCCCTCTTTATTCAATACCATGTTATGGGTTGCCGTGCTGTCTGTCAAAGCATTGTCTGGACTGGTTAAGCACTAAACTTTAATTTTTATTTACACTCCTTACTTCTATATTCGATGTTGTTAGCCGGGTCTTCTATATCAATGTAAAAATTATTCTTCCGTTTAAATGTCTTTTCATAAACTGCTTTTCCTTCTGGTGTCTTGATTATCTTGCCTAAAAAGTGATTTTTACTCATCTCCTTCATTGAGCTAACGTAAAATCCATTGTCAATGGAATACATTTGTTGCGAACTCTCAGAAAAGGAATATGTTATGTAGTTTCTAAATGTAATTGGTGTGTTCTGTGTTTGATATATTGCACTATAAACTTTTGTCTTTTTACGGGGATTGTCATTTCGTGGCACTGTTTCAAGTGAAGCTGTGTTGCAGGTAAGGTTGTAAAATGAGTACGGATATATCAAAAACAGTTTCTTGTCAATTTGCGAATGGGGTGGTACAAAGGTTGTTTTCTCTGGCTTTTGAGTTACTGTGTTTGAAGTTGATTCCGATTTTCCGCTGTAACTCGTAATAAGATTGTATGTGTATGGGATTCTATAAGAAATTCCTCCTGAATGGCTTGTTGTTACTGTGTTTGAAATAATTTCGTCTTCCCAATAATCTATCTTTTTTCCATTATTAATAAATGATGAACTTTTCCAATCAATGTAAATTGGTCTGTTTAGTTTGTTTTCCAATGAATAGGAAAGAACGCCCATGCTTCCCCAAAACGTATAGGTAATACGAAGACTATCGTTGTCGAAGACATAGTTTTCTCCATTGTGGGCTATTTTTTCACTTGTTGGTTTTGTTTCAAATACCTGTAAGTGGAAGTCGTAACAACTCGACAAAAAGATTGTGATAAGGATTAAGGTTAGTGTGTTAAATATTTTCATTTAAAAGTTTGTATTTAATAACTCTTTAGTTCAAATGAAATTGAAGTATTTAATTGTGTTTTCAATTTGAACCATCTGGGGGATTTTCTTAATGGCAGAATCTCTTAATTAATTCATAAGCATTTGTTTCACCTAATTCGCCAGCTTTACTTAAATCCATACACCCACTATCTTTCTCCTTTATCCCAATTTTGCATAGTCCTCTATTTAGGTAGGCTCTACTGCTAATTCGATTTATTGATAACGCAATATTAAAATCTTGGATAGCACCTCGGTAATCTTCCAATTTCAATTTACAAGTACCTCTATTTGTGAAAGAAGTTTCTTCATTAGGATTTAACTCAATAGATTTATTAAAGTCTTGTATTGCTCCTCGATAATCTTCTAGTCTTAATTTACTTGCACCTCTATTAGCATATGCCATTCCATAAATAGGATTAAACTCAATTGCTTTATTGAAATCACTAATTGCTCCTGTATAATCTTTCAGTTTAAACTTGCTTGTTCCTCTATTATAGTAATTTTTATCATTGGAAGGATTGAGCTTTATAGCTATATTCAAATCTTCAATAGCTTTTTCAAATTGATTTAATGCTTCATAGCTATTTGCCCTATTTGAATACAAATCTGCTTCATTTTGATTAAATTGAATAGCTAAATTGAAATCTTCAATAGACGATAAATAATTCAACAAATAGAAATAGCAAAGGCCTCTCATTTTATAGTGTTCAACCTGAGTACTTGTTGAATTCTTTGTTGAGCCAAAACGTTCAATCAAATAATCGAAATCACTAATTGCACCTTGATAGCCTTCCAAACTCATTTTTGCTGATGCTCTAAGTTCGTATGCCCAAAAATTAGTTGGTGTTAGATTAATTGCTTTATCCAATTTTTCTATTGCTGCCTTAAAGTTATCTTCGGATATGTCAATTAATGAATTATCAGTGTATTGTTCGCTTGTTTGACCGAAACAATTTACTGAAAATAGAATAGTGAAAAATATATGAGATATTGCTTTCATAAGGCAAACGTAATTAATTATGCTTTTAACTGTTTAAGCAATTCATTATGTGCAATGTGAACACAAAAACTATAATTAAAGATACGACGGCTAGCGGGGTTTTATTTATTTTTAATTATAATATTTATTTGAGAAATTGTCAAAACCCGGAAAAGCATTTGGATTGTGGTACAGCTTTTTAATGTCATCGGTTATATTAAGAATTTTATATTCTGGTTCTGCTGTTACTTGTATCATCATATCATTCAAAACAATTGCTCCCATTGCATTTTTATTTCTAAATTTATATTGAAGTAAGTATGCTGCTCGGTCATTTACTTTGCTGCCCAAACTTTTTTCAATGGAGTCAAGTGCTAAAATTATGATGCTGTCTTTTTTATAATTTGATTCTTGTTCTTGTAATTCAATACTGTTAAACATTGAAGGTATGTTGGTCTTATATTCTCTTTGGGATTTAATTCTATTGGAAGCATATTCTAAATCTTTTTGATGACGTTTTTTTATTTCTATAATATTTTCTAGGTAAGTAATCGTGTCTAGAAATGTCAAGGAAACGAATTCGTAACTTTTAGGGTCATTTAGGATTGTTTGTAATTGACTTTCTGCATTGGTCTGAATAACCGACAAAGGAAGAGGGCTTGCATTCATTGCTACCTTTTTGTCTTGGTTTTGGCCACAACTTAAAACCATAAAGCTAATTGCTAATAAAAATGTTTGTTTGATCTTCATGATTTATGTTCTTTAATTTTACTAAATCGTTCTTTAAAAATTATTGCTAATGGAAACAAACAAGGGAATTTTTCTTACAAGTTATTACGAAACCTATGCATCAAAACTAAAAGAACAAAGCTACGCTTTTTTCGGATTGTTGCTTTTCGGCTTGAAGCCGGATATGCAAAGCGTATCCAAAGGCTAACGCTTTGCCTACACTTTGCTAGCAAGCTTTTTTCTTATTAAAATGTCAAAATTGTCATAAAATCTTCAAAGCTGACTTCAAAATAAGAGTACTTTGTCGAAAAGCAATTTTCTGGAAGCAAAAATCGTACGATATCTTTTCCGTCAACGTTTTGTGCGTTAATTGTAAGGCAATCATTAGAATAGCCCTTTTTGCCTAAAGAATTGGTGATTTTTGCCAAAAGGTTTTCCTCATTATAAAGATGCTCCCCTCCAAGGACTTTAAAACAGTCAGATATGTGTCCCGTAAAATTGGAATTGAATTGAATATCTTTCTGTTCTTTTGCATTAACAGCGGCTTTCAGTTCAGAATATTGTTTGGAGTCAAGAATAAAGAAATAGGTTCTGTTATCTTGTTCCCAATCCATTTGGATACTCTCATATTTGTATTTCCCCCCAAGTCGCTCCCATAGAAATACATAGTATTTATTTCCGTTATGAGTTAAAGAAGCGAATTGTATCCATTTGAAATTTTGAGTGATGTGGCTAACCCAAAGCATTGGACACTTGATGCCATCTATGACATTAGTATTTTCTATCCATTTTCCTGTTTCGCCATTAAGTTTCCAACCAGTCGCATTGGCCAGCTTATTGGTCTTGCTATCAAATGAAAGGGTTTGCTTGTTTATTCTGCCCTGACCATTGACAATGGTCGTAATAAGTAACAAAGCGTATGGTAGAATATTGATTGCTTTAATTTTCACTTTTAAAATCTTATCTTAATAGGTGGTATTTTGTTATTTATATAACTTTCTAATATTACAAAAGTACGAAAAAAAATTGAATCTCCCAGTTGGTAACATTGTTCGTCTACGAAATTAATCCAATGTTTATGAATATTAATATTATTAATGTTATTAGGCACTTTAAAGCCACCTTTAAACCTTATATCCATTTTACCGCAATCCCGCTGGCAGCGGTGTTCGCTGAACGAGGTTTCCGAACCTCGTTCTTTGGACTTTGGGTCTCTGACCCAAGATAACAATTCCACTAATAAGCACGATCTAAGGTTCGTTCAATCAATATTACATCCAGCAACCCATCCATATCTGCATAGTTTCTAGCACTGCTGAAATAATAATCCCAAGAGTTTACAACATATAATTCTTCAACCGGGTTGTTGTGGATGTAGTTCAATTTCTGCTTGGTGAACTCAGGAGAAAATAACTCCACAGGATGGTTGCCGGATTGCCACAACTTGTATGTTTCATTATCGGGTGCTATGCGTCCATTATGAGCCAGTTTATCCAATAACCATTCTCGGCGGCTTTCCGGCTCTTCTTTAATCTGCTCTACAATACGCCGTGCAGTAAACTTCTTGAAATCCCTGAGTATATCCGATAAACTATTCGGCTCATCAGCAGAAGCTATTAGGTGCAGGTGACTTGGCATCAAACACCATGCGTATATTTTTAGACCTTTCTTTTCTTGGCAGTATCGCAGAGACTCAATTACTTTTAGTTTGTGGTTTTTACGTGTAAACACATCTATCCAATCTACTACTGCCATAGTAAGGAAGTAAGCACGTTCGCCGTGGATTCTGTACTGAAACCCCATTGTGCAAATATATTTGAATTTTTGTTAAGTGGGTCAGAGACCACACAGTCCAAAGAACAAGGTTAACTAAACCTTGTTCAGCGAACACCGCTGCCAGCTGGGTAACTAAACCGCTTTCAGCATCCGCATACCTCGGCCAGCGGGGTTGTAAGCTAGAATTCAATGAATAATCTTAATCTTTCTGCAAAATAGTTCTATCTTGCCGGGAACGCTCAACTGATGCACTAATAAATGAAAATAAACCCGAAATAGAAAGTATTCCGCCCATTGAAAGAACTATTGCTGATGGTAAATAACGGTTTTCAGCAGTTGGTTTGCCGCCTAATTCATTAGCAAGTAAAACCCCTCCTCCAATTAATGCACTAACCCCCAGCACAGTGCAAACTATTCCTCCTTCAACTTTCCTTTTTACCGATTGCTTACTATTTTTAATTGCTGTTTCTGAATTTTCATTTCTTTCATTTGCTTTCAGGTCAACAGGAATAACCTTAATACCTAATTCTTTTGCCTTTAATTCATGGTACTCATCTTTTGTGATTAGGTCTTTTTCCAATAGCGTTTTGAATTGAGTTAATCTGATTTCCAAGCTATCAATCTTTTGTGCAATTGAGACCATATTGAAAAGAATAAAAAGCACTATTAAATATGGTTTCATACCGTTGATTTGAGGCACTAAAGTAACAAGTTTTGCAAATGAATTCATGGAATTTATTAGTGGGTCAGAGACCACACAGAACAAAGAAAGCGGTTAACTAAACCGCTTTCAGCATCCGCATACCTCGGCCAGCGGGGGTTAACTAAACCGCTTTCAGCATCCGCATACCTCGGCCAGCGGGGTTAGTTTTAAGTTGGGAAACGATACGTCAGTTGGTGCAAATTAAAAAGGTGGATATTTTATTAGTTGGACTTTAAAGTAAGTTCTATATTCTCCTTTTCCAGCTTATAGTCCTGTATTTTAGATTGCTTCCCAATTAAATCAAATATAGCTACTAAAGAGCCTACACCACAGGTTATTGAGGCCGCTGACAGCCCAACATATCCACCATACTCAATATTGCCATTAGAATGAAGTATGTGGGTTGTTAAACCACCCCCAATAGCAAGTATTCCTCCAAGTACACTCATTACTATATCGCTGGTAACTCCCTTTTTTGCGTCGCTTATTTTGCCGTTTAATTCTATTATCCTTGAGTTGTCTTGTTTTACATTCATGTTTATTGGCCTGTTTTCAAAGCCGAGTTCTTTAGCTTTGAGTTTGTCGTATTCTTCTTGGGTTATCAATTTCTTTTCAAGTAGGTTTTTGTACTGTGTAAGCCGAATTTCTGTGCTGTCCACTTGTTGGGCGTAACAGAGATTCACGATTATTGAAAAGATTATCAGTAATAGTGTCCGTTTCATTTTGTTGTTCTTAGTTTAGTTGTGTTGTCCGTCCCGTAGCAAATGTTCCAAGTTAGCACTACCGTTCGGCGTGGGCGATTTGGTTACCGCTAACAATTGTATATACGCAACTCCCTCTTTCGTATTTTTTCATCAACTCCTTGATAACAAAGCGTTTTTAAAATTATACAATTGCTTAACAGTTGCGTATATCCTGCCATTGGGTTTTTGCGTTCTTATTGTTTTTTTCTGGTTGAGGGCTCAAATATATTACAATTCTAAATTGTAGAAAGGGCTACGCAACTTCTTTTTTCGTTCTTCGCTAACGTGGCTATAAAACCCTGTAATTAATTTCCCTTTCCCGATCATACCTTATTATATATACCCCATTCTTTTCTTTCCTTTCCTTCCCTATGTAATTGTATTGCTTAGAAGCTTTGTTCTAAAAATTCAAGGCTTTAATTTTAAAAATGCCTTTAAAATTTTTTTAAAGGCTTTAATTTTTTTTTAAAATAAATTTTTGAGATTTAAAATCTTTTTTTTTTAAAAAAAAACTTTTTTAAAATTTCAAAGGCTTTAATTTTTTTTTAAAATAATTTTTTGAGATTTAAAATCTTTTTTTTCAAAAAAAAAACTTTTTTAAAATTTTAAAGGCTTTAATTTTTTTTTAAAATAAATTTTTGAAATTTAAAATCTTTTTTTTTTTTTTAAAGGCTTTTTTAAAATTTTAAAGGCTTTAATTTTTTTTTAAAGGCTTTTTATATAAAAATAGAATGCCGAGGGGATTTAATCTCCCTTTTTTTTTCGAAATGAAAAAATATTTTCAATTTCACACAATAAAAAACATAAAACTGAGTTATACAGGGTATAAAACTAATACCATGCTAAACAGCTCATATCAAAAGGCTGCTAACAAAGCCGTTAAAAAACAAAACCCGGAGGCAGAAAATACCTCTAAAAAACTAAACAAGCCTAGGCGTTCGGCAGCTTACCAACCTGTTCCAATTGCAAAGGTGCTGATTGTGGACCCTATGGTGGTAAAGGCCGAATTTTTAAAATACTGGTTGGAACAAAAGGGTATGGAATGTGAAATAGCTCGCCCTCCCCTGCAAACCGATGCCCGCCAAAAAGCGGAATGGTTTGCATGCGATATAGTAATAGTTGGCCTTTTTAATTACATTTTCGACCCCCAAATGCTTATTCGCGACATTATGCAATGCAGGCCCGAGGTGCGGTTTATGGCCATAGTGTCGCAATATAGCAGAGTAGATAAAAGAATTGAATCGCTGCCGGCATTTAAAGGGGTGGTGCATGAGGTGCTTGGCTTGCCGGTGGTTGAAAAAGTGCTTGCCAATGCAATAGAAGGCAAAACCTGCAAGGAAGTGGTGGATGAAATAGCCGTACCCGATGAAGAGGATTTGAGGTTGTGGAATTTGTTAAGTGATTACAAAAAAACGATTTGCAAATTTGTAGGGCAAGGTTGGGATAGGAAAGAAGTGAGCGAAATTATGCATAAGGAAGATTGCACTATTCGGAATAGGTTAACTGAAATTTACACGGTGCTGCCCGCAAAAAACATGGATGAATTGAAAGAATTTGTGAAAAAAATTGGTATTATATGATAATAGGGACCTATGTCCCCCTCTCAGCTTTACAGCCGAAATAATTTTGCCTAACAAACCAATTAACAAAAAACAAAATGGCAAAAGCAAAAGTATCAATCGGAACATACCGCGAGCAATCGGGTACCGAACGTGTTACCTACGTAAAAGAAGGTACAATTAAAATGGCCGCAAACCCAGTCACACCCTCACCCGATGAATCCTATGCAGGGGTAACGGCAGCAGCAGTGGCAGCAAACACAGCCTATGAAACCTGGGTGGCTACACCCACTAAGGCCAATAAAACCTTGTATAACGATGCTCTGAAAGACATGGACACAAAGTTTGTGGTAAACATGAACTATTGTTCACGCATGGCCGATGGAAGTGTGGCTATTATTGAAGCTCTGGGCCTAACCGCCACACCTTCGAGCTATGCTTCTACACCGGTGCCAAATACGGTGGTGGGTGTGAAACTAACGGTTCCGGCCGAACCCACCAAACTAATCATTAATTCAACCCATGATAAGCTTGCCAGGGGTATTATAACCATATTAACAACCGACCCAAACGCTTTCTTGGTTTTTAACGGAAATATGTTTCTGTTAAATTCAAGTATAGAACAAGTAGATACGCGGGCGGTGGTGAGCTCTAGCACAAAAGTAGAAGTGCAGGGCCTGATGAGCAACATGCGGTATTATGTGCATCGCTTCGCTTTTAACCAAACCGGATATGGTGGGGTAAGTGTTAAAGTAAGTGCTGTGGTGCAGTAAGCATTTGCAAATTTGGGTGTTTGTTTTCATAGGCAAATGCTTTTCCCATCAATCAATAGTCCTCTTTTATTAGTACCAATGGTGTGTACTTTACCTCAGGTATTTAATAAAAGAGGTCTGTTTTCTTAATGCCAACCGGCTTTGGTAAAACTATTTTAAAGATTCGCTCCGGCGTGGCTATCGGGCCGCTACTTAGCCTAGGGTATGTTATTCAATTTTGACCCAGGTAATTTCAAATAAAGGAGCAGTGCTGTTGATTTGGTTTTCGGTATAGGTTTTTTTTCGCTCAGCGTCGCGTCCCGCTAGGGCGTGTATCCAAGACCTGCGGCCGAAATATAGAAGGACACGTCCGGCCAAAATTACTAAATGTAGCAAGGCTATATTGCCATAAAACATGGAGTTTTTTCTAATCAAAATTTAATTTCATATTTACTAATTTAAAAGAGGAATTATTAATTTTGTTTCGAAATTCATAATCGCATGACTTCATTCATTTATACAGCTGCCCCACACAATTCTATAAATATGGCAAGCGATGCAGCGGCCATAAAAGTGGCTTTGCTATTATCCGATAAATTAGTGGTTACCTCCAATGCCGTAAACCACACATTTATGGTGGCTAACTTGTTTAATATGCCATTTGAAGCTCAGCTTGATTTTTATTTTCAAAAATACCCCACCGAAGCAGCCAATGGCTTTGGAAGTGCCGAAGAGGTATTAGGCATGTTCAAGGCATTCAAGAAAATGAAACATCCTCCCACAAAGATGATTGTTTTAGTAAAAAAATTCAAAGCTACATTTAAAGATTTGTTTGAAGATTCTGTTAAGGAAATGGATAACCATATGTCGAAATTTGGATTTCCTCAGCTTGGGCGAGTGTTAATTCCGGCAAAGGCCCGTCATCTCGAAGTGTGGGTAGAAAACCCCGAAGATGGCAAACCGCCATTTGTTCCGGCAAGCAAAATTTTTAGGTTCGATTCAGAAATCTTTCCCGAAGGAATACCCCTTTGGGTGATGCATTTCGAAGCATTTGTGAAAAATCAATGGTGGAACAGCCGGCACAAACCTATTTATTTAGAGAAGATATTTAGCTTCGATAACCTTAATTTACTCACAGCCGAAGAGCTTTTTGTAGCCAATCAAAACCTCGAACCCACCATGAAGCAACTTCGGGAGCAAATAGACCTTTGGCGGCAAAGAATTGCAGATGGGCAGCCCAGTGAAGTTAATCAAAACTTTTTGCAAAAAATTCTGAATGGCCCGCCCAGCAACGACAATCATCAATTTTTACTTAAAAATGTAGTGCCTGCCGCTGCCCAGCCTCAGCAAGCCACGAATGAAAATCCAATAATGGCTGCTTTAAAAAAAATAGAGGGCCAAACCGGTACCATAAATGTGATGCTTGGCGAAATTTATGTGGCCGATTTGTGGGCATTCTATCGGCAGCATCACTCCATTGAAGATAACACTTGGGAAGCCATTACAAGCCATAGCCAATACGCCGAATTGAGCAAACAAAAAATTGCCATAATGGCCTTAGAAATTACTAAAGCGGATGAACTTGTTTCAAAACCCAATGCCGCCACTGAGGAAGTTGTTTCAGTTCGGAAATCCTTAGATATAGATTAATGAAAGTTTAATGTTTAAAGTTTAATGTTTAAAGTTCCATCCGGCGGCAGCAAACTCTCAATACTCAATACTCAATACCCAATACTCAATACCCAATACTCAATACTCAATACCCAATACTCAATACCCAATACCCCCTTCCATGACCTCATTAATATTCAGTGCCCCACCAGATGAAGCCATAAATATGTCAGGCGATGCAATGGCCGTTAAAGTGGGCTTGTTGCTTTCCGATTTAATAGGTGTTACTTCAACAGTGATTTGCCATACCTTTATTAAGGATAATGTAAAGTCTGGGTCTTTGGAATTTCAGATTCGCCTATATTTTTCTCGTCGCCCGGAAGAGGCTGCCGAAACCTTTGGCTCGGTAGAACAAGTTTTGGCAGTGCTAAAGGCTTCAAAAAAAATGAAGCATGTGGGCGGGAAGCAGATTGTGGCCATGAAAAAATTTGAATCATCACTTAAAACAGTTTTAGAAGATTTGTTTGATGAAATGGAAACTCAAATGACCACCTTAGGCTTTACCCAGCTTAACCTACTAATAATTCCTGAAAAGGCTCGGCAATTAAATTTTTTGATAAGTGAACCCGAAATCGAAAAACCAAATCTCGTTAAAGCAAGCCAAATTTTCACACTTGATAAAGCCGCATTTCCCGATAGCATTCCCCTCTGGATTTTGCACATGGAAACCTTTACCAATGAATGGTGGCACAAGGAGCACAAGCCCATTTATACCGAAGAAATATTTACTTTTCACAATCTTAATATTCTCACTGCCGAAGAATTGTTTGTAGTTAACCAAAGCCTCGAACCCACCTTGAAAGAACTGAGGCAGAAAATAGAGCAGTGGCAACAAGGCATTACCGATGGATTGCCCAGCCCCCGCAACCGCGAATTTCTGCTTAATAACGTAGTGCCTAACGCCATAATTCCACAGCAGGCCTACTTTGAGCATCCCGTCATTACCTCGGCTCAAGAATATAACAACCAAAACATAAGCATTAGCGTAATGTTGGGCGAAATGTATTTTGAAGATATATGGGCCTTTTATCGCCAGCATAATTCCATAGCTGATGCCACATGGGAAGTGCTTACAAGCAATGAGCAATACAAAGAAATAGGCAAACAGCCATGTGCCGTAATGCTACTCAAAACCAATAATCTCGAAAACCTCAGTCCTAAACCCGAAAAACTGGAAGAACAAGTAGTTTCAGTTCGTAAATCAATAACTATAGATTAATAAAAAGTTTAAAGTAGCAAGTTAAAATAATAAAGTTCTATCTGGTAGTGACAAACTCATAACTCCTAATTTATAACTCATAACTCGTCCCCATGACCGCCTATATATATTACAAAACAGTATCAAAATTAGGGGCTGTGGCCGAAAATGTTGGTGTGAAATTTTCATATATGTTGGCCGATAAAATTGACACTACTTATGATTTGCTCAATACGGCTCATTTGAAGCATGTCTTTGGTCGACTGACTCTTGAGAATAAGGTAAATTTTTATTTTAAAACAGTTCAAGATAATCCGTTGTTAGTCCAATTAAGAAAACAGGAGTATCTGGAAAGGATTCGTGGTTTCAAAAAAATGAAACATCCCGATGGGAAATTTATTGCTGCTCATAAAAAGTTTGAGCGTTCATTCCTCGATCTATTTGATAATTACATTGACAGATTAGTAGAAAATTATAAAACTGATGGCACCTCTCAATTAAAAACGCTATTTGATGGCAACCGAACCAAAATGAAGGATGGTTCGGAATTAAATCCTGAAAATCCACCTACCGATTTTTTTAAAGTCAGTGACGTGCTTTCGGGGGGCCAAGCCGCATTTCCCGACGAACATCCGCTTTTTGTGCTTCATCCCACGTTTATGGTGAATGATGGCTTCAAAGAAGGCAAAAGTTTACATTACACCGAAAAAATATGTACAACCCTCAACCTCAATTTACTCACCGGCGAGGAGCTTCAGGTCTGCACGAATAGTCTTGGAAAGGAATTTGATGGTATACGTAAACAAATAGAACGCTGGATGCAGCAAGTATTAGATGGCAAGCCGATTGAAGAAAACAGAGCATTCATATCAGAAAATATTCTGCCACTTGCCGAAATTGTTCAAACCAAAATAGATGCAGACCCCACCCTCAATTTCTGGAAAAGGAACAGACCCGAAGTAGTGGATTTTTATTATTACTTAGCGGAAATAAACTACGCAGATATGTGGGAATTTTATCAGCAACAAAAATGGATAGCCGATGAAACTTGGGATGTGTTTACTACCGACCCTCATTTTATTGAGCTTGGCAAAAAGCGGTGTCCTGTGTTGATTCTGAATTTTATTGTAGAATCCTATATCAAACCAACACCTCACATTCATGCAGATGAAGTTGTTTCCGTTCGAAAATCATTGGATATTGATTAATCAAATAACCCAACTTCGTATCCAAATTCTAATGTCTAACATCTAATGTCTGTAATCTAACATCTAATCTCCCCCCAATGAAAAACGAAAAATACAATTACTACACCGTATCGTCCGTAAAAAGCGAAATGAAAATACGGTTCGATAACCTTCGCGAGTTTGCTCGCTTTCTCGATAACCACAACATTAGGGCCCTGTTTAGCTACCAAGCCGATGGCGAGCCCCACCCTTTATTTGCCGCTACTCATAAAGGCGGCCTGCTCGAACAATCCTCTATGGGCTTTGCCAGTATCGAAGATTTTCAGAAAGCACTACAACGCGGCTTTTCCACCGCCGAAGACTATTATGGTTCCCTCGAACTGGGCAGCCACACCACCTCTGCCGAAGATTATCTAATGCTCAAAAATGCGGGTATTACCGATAAAGAAAAGTATAACGAAATAAAAGATAAAGGATACATGGATGGTTTTGCCAAATATAAAACTATGGCAGAAAAGCCTGGTCCACCCATAATATGGGAAAGTGCAAACAGTCTGTTTGAATATAGCAAAGTGGGCGATTTTTCCGATTTTAAAGAAATGGAAGATGCCCTCTTAAAAGGATTTAACCAGCAAGGCGATTACCTGATAGCAATGGGCAAAGAATACAAAACCGCCCAAGACTACGAAGAAGGCCAAGCAGGTGGATATATAAATGGTCAGGAGTATTACATAGCCAAAGATGCAAAAGCATTAAATCGTAAAGATTTCCTCCGCTATATCGACCTCTTTTCGCTTAACTTGCCTGAACTCACTGCCGACGAAAAAGTATTGATAATCCTCCTATCTAAACTTCCCGAAAACAAAAGAGTATCGGTATCAAAGATTGAAGAATTGCATAAAACTGCCATAAAAGAATACCTGTCTGATGAAGGAACACTCCCTCCATGGTTTACCTCCAAACTCGAAGGCCGTAAAGAATATATCGAGTTCTTTGCCAATTGTGATGTAGCCAAAAAATATGGAATATGGGATGCTGATGGCGAATTTCTTGAAACCAAAACCCTCCAAGCCCGCAAAGTGGTAATAGATGCCAGCAACGTAGCCCACAACTCTAAAAATGGCGTTACAACAAAGCCCCTGCTAAAAAATATAATCAGATTGGTAGAAGAACTAAAACTTAACGGATTCATTGAAATAAAAGCCCTTGCCGATGCCTCGCTAAAGCATAAAATAGCCGACCCGGAACTAATGCCTCAGCTCAAAGAACTTATTGAATACACGGAGTGCCCCGCCGAAACCCCAGCCGATATATTTATAATAGGATATGTAAAAAGAGTACACTGCTTATTAGTAAGCAACGACACCTTTAAAGAATGGAAACTACAAGACCCCTGGGTTGCTCACAACATTGACTATTACCGCCTCACCTTTATGATAAACTCCGATTCCGTAATATTACCCGATGTGCAAAAGAAATAAAGAACATACAACAGATTTTCTGCTGTATGCAACACGGTCTAAACAACCCTACCTCACTGCCACCTTCATATTCCAGCTTTTATCGCCCATAGTGGCTCTCAGAATATAAATTCCCGAACCCACTTGGCTTAAATCAATTTTAGCCTGTCCTCTTTTGCTGTCTGCCACCTCAAACGCTGAATCATACACCTCTTTTCCCGAAATATCCATCACCTTCACCGCTAAATTCCCCTTTTGCATATTTTTCCAAGCCAAAGAAAATTGCCCGTTACTGGGGTTGGGGAACAAGGATATACTTGGCTTTTCGCTTACTTGAATTTTTTCTAATCCAACTGGTATTTCCTGAATATTTATATTGTCCACATACAGGTTTTGGCTGTAATGCCCATGGTTTACCCAGTAAAATGCTACGCTGGCGTTATCGGCCAAATTGCTCACATCAATAGTTTCGGTTCGCCATTCGCCAGCCGCCGGAACAAACCCACCGGCAGTATAATCGGGGGCTGTGGTTAAATCTACCCCTCCTTTTAAATAAATTTGATGCGTAGTTTGTCCACAATCGGTTGAGTACAAAACCTCCAAGGAATCGTTGTAGCCGGTATATAAAGCATACGCTACATCAAACGATAAAGAAGCTGCCCCAACAGTGCTGAAATCAATCCCGGTGGTAATGAAAGAATACTGTGCACCATTGGCATCGTAGCCAAAATTATCAAACTTAATACAATTGAAACTGGTGCCATATCCTCCCACCGAACCTTCGGCTTGCCAGTTCGAACTTAAATCAGTGCCTTCGAGCCGCCATCCCGCTGGGGGAAATACATTTCCTTCAAAACCTTCCACCAAGGGAATGGCTTGGGTGGAAATGATGTTTATGTACCCCGTTTCAGTTTGAGTATTTGAGCCATTTGCCCCAGATACGGTAAGCGTAGCATCATACATTCCACCCGAAGGATAACTCACCGTTGGGTTTTGTGCCGAAGATGTGGCCGGAATCCCTCCCGGAAACTGCCACGCCCACGAGTTAATATCGCCATTAGAAGCATCGGTGTAATGCACCACCAAACCGGGGCAACCCGTTAAGGTATCGGCACTGAAATTAGCAAACGGAGCCGCAGTAGCAGCATTGTAAAACGCACTTTCCCAAACGCCACGCCCATAAAACGACACCCGCAAAATGTTGTTTGATGTGTTGTTGTTATATACCATCAAATCACGAATATCGGCAATGAGCGGCAAACCGTTGGAGTAGTTTATCCAATCCGACATGGTATTGTTTTTATAGAAAACGCTTTTGGCATTGGCCAAATAAATGCTTTCATCGGTTGAATTCACATCATGCACCATCCCCCGGCAGTTTATGGAAGGAAGTGTTCCCGTTACGTCTGTCCACGTCGCACCTTGGTCGCCCGAACGATAAACGTGCCTGTCTATAGCCGCATACACTACATTCTGATTTGATTTTATGGGAGATAAAAACGCTCGGACATCTATCGCTTCGGGAAGGTTATAACTGGTGAATGTTGGATTTCCGGCGGTGGCATTCAGGCTACGATAAACTTTATTGTCGTCAGCAAGAGCATACAATAAACTCACAGTGGCTTGCGAACTTCCTAAAGCTAAAATATGCTGATTAATGTTTCCAATCTCTGTCCAGCCCGGAGGATTTAAGTTCAAATTTGTGGTTCGGTAAATGCCTGTGTCGCCCATAAAACAAAGCGAAGTGTTTAAGGGATTGAACTCATATTCGGTTTCATTGCCGGCCACAACGGGGGTGTTCAAAGCATCTTCGCTACCAGTTACATCGCGGCGGTTATTATTTTCATAGTAATAAACTCGGGTGGAATTTGCGTAATCAAACGCCATTCGCGAACCCCAGTCGCCGCCCCGGTTTGTAACCCAATCTGTTCCTTGCTGATAATACAATTCGCCATTATCCTGTGTTCCTATGCTTATCATATCGCGGCGGATGGGGCTTTGGGCTGCGTGATATATTTCTGTTGCTGCCAAACCGTCACTGTAGGGTTCCCATGTATCCCCTTCGTCATAATTCACAAATATCCCACCATCATTGGCATTTAAAATCATGGAATTATCGCCGGGACTATGCACAATATGGTGCATATCGGTATGGCAATCGGCCCACCAGTCGGTGTATTTTGTCCAACTTGTCCCTGCATCATCGCTACGCCAAACGCAATGAGCCACAACATATACTTTGCTTGAATTTGTGGGGTCCACCGTAATATCGAAATCATAATTCCCTTGTCCGCCGCTGGTTTCATCGTATCCGGTTAAATTCAAATCGTTGTTGGTAAACACCCCCGTAAAACTCCCGCCACTATTGGTAGATTTATACACAGCACAATAGTTATCGCCACCCGGATCGAATATTCCCGCCAAATAAACTACCGAAGCATTTGCCGCACTCACCCCAATTCTTAACCCAGTGGGTATGCCACCAAAATTAGGGTCGGGATAAGCAATCAAACTCCAGGTTTCGCCCGCATCTAAGGAACGATAAAAGCTATCGTGTGTGCAAGCGTAAACCGTTTGACCATTTGTTCCCGGTTTAAAAATCATATCGGTAAACGTGCCTCCGGTTTGCTTTGCCGTCCAGTTTGCCCCGGCGTTTGTGCTTTTATAAATGCCCCCATTGGCTGCCGCAAGCAGGGTGTTGTGATCGGTGGGCAACATTAAAATTTCTACCGGCATTTTGTTTCCTATTCCGGTGTTGGACGATTGCCACGTTGCACCGCCATCAATGCTTTTCATCATCCCAATATCATTGCTGTAATAGTTTGGGTCGCCGGTGCCGAGATATAAAATATTGGGATTGCTGTAATCAATACAAATAGATGCACAGGCCAGGGAAGTAAGCACATCCGTACCCAACACAGCCCAGTTCTGGCCATTGTTTACCGATTTCCACACTCCGCCCGATGCACTCGTAACATAGATAGTGTTAGAATTTGTAGGGTCAAACTTAATTTGGGTGCAACGTCCAATCCCGTTTATCTGCCCCGAAATATCGGGCGGAAAATTTATAGGGCCGAGAGCTTGCCAGTTACCTAAGTTTTGTGCAATTCCGCAATGAGCAAGAACAGAAAAGGCGATGATTGTAAATAGTTTTTTCATTTTCTTAACGGAGTTTGCGTTCAATTTCCTGCTGTTTCTCTTTCGATAGAATACTACCATCGTCCTGCACCCAAGGTTCTACTTTCATTTGCCACCATTTGAATCGCTTATATTGAAAGGCCAATTTATTACTTGCTTCTTGTCGCTCTTCGGCTCGTTCGGCCTTCCACCCCATTTTTTCTTTTTTACGATGTTCGCCAATTATCTCATCTTCTTCCGATGGCTTGGGGCGGCTTTTCCAATAGGTGTTAAAAGCTTTCAGGGCTTCAAAATAGTTGACCGAATCGTTCATCATCGTTATCCAAACTGGATGCTTGGCGTAGTTTTTTGAGGAAGTTTTTTGAGCGAAGGCATTAGTGCTTAAAGCAATTAAGCACAACAATAAAAGGCTAAATCGGAGCATAAATTAAATTTTTGCAAGATTAATAGGAAATTGTTTTTGGGGAAGGAAATAAATATGGATGAAAACTTGAATGAAGAAGTTGTAACAAAAGGCTGCACTTTTGCCATGTTAATTCACTAAAATCAAAACCATTGAACACTTCCATTAATCTTCTCCCAATTTTAGAAAGCTCGAAGCAACTTGTACTCAGCGTTGGCCAGTATATACGCACCGAATCGAAGAGTTTTGACCGAAGCCGCACCGAAACTAAAGGCTTACACGACTATGTAAGTTATGTGGATAAAACCGCTGAACTTAAATTAGTGGAAGGATTGCAGGAATTAATTCCGGGTGCAGGTTTCATTGCTGAAGAAAACACCAGCACCACGCGTGGCGAACGCTTCAACTGGATAATCGACCCCTTGGATGGCACAACAAATTTCATCCACGGTCTGCCTTGCTTTGCTATAAGTGTGGCTTTAACCGAATACGATATTCCGGTATTGGGGATAATTTATGAAATAAATCTCGATGAATGCTTTTATGCATGCAAAGGAAACGGTGCCTGGCTTAACGGTAAACCCATATCCGTAGCCGATACCGAAAAATTTGATGAGAGCTTTATAGCCACCGGATTTCCCTACAATAACTATGGCCGACTCGATGCTTATTTGGAATTAATGAAACACTTATTGCTTAACACCCGTGGCATTCGCCGCTTGGGTTCTGCTGCCACCGATTTGGCTTATGTGGCCTGCGGACGATTCGATGCTTTTTATGAATATGGATTAAGTCCCTGGGATGTTGCCGCCGGAATTATCCTCATTCAGGAAGCCGGTGGAACGGTTACCGATTTTAAAAATGGCAATAATTGCTTGTTTGGGAAAGAAATTAACGCTACAAATGGCCAAATCCACGAAGCATTGGGTAATGCGATTGTAAAGTTTATGGGGAAATAAGCTATCGGTAATCAGAATTTAGCACTTAGATACAGTTCGAACTACTTTTTTGATGAAGACGAGTTGAATGTGATTGTGGAAAAGAAGGATTAGATCCATTTCCCTATTAATACATAGTGCGAGATTTAATCACACCATCTCTTTCTTTCCAAATCTCTTTTTGAAAAACTTCGTGTAAGCATCCATATCGAAAAGTTGCGAATCGCTTGTAGCTTTTACAGTTAAGAATATCCCAATCGGAAGGAACAAAATCGTAGCCAGCCACATTCCCCAAAACGGGTCACCCTGACCTTCTTTCACGGTCTTTTCCCCTGAAATAGATAGTATGTGATAGAAAATAAAGATAATTGTGGATATAACAATCGGCATCCCCAATCCACCTTTCTTAATTATTGCTCCCAGCGGTGCTCCAATAAAGAATAACACCAGACAAGCTATACTTAATGTAAACTTTCGGTGAAGCTCAATCAAATGCTTGTTGATGAGTTTGATTCGCGATTCAAAATCATCTAAATTGGATTCAATATAGGTTTGGTTACTGCGGGCTAAATTAATGGCAGTTTCAAAAATTTTAGCTCTGTTCTCTTTTTGAAAATTCAACTCTAAAGGAAATAAAACGGCATTTCGTTTTATTGTATCTTTCTTAATTACAGGCTGTCGGTAAGGGTTGAGGTAAGCAAAATTGTTTCGGATATTGTTTCCAAATTCATCATACCTCAACTCCATTTTGTTCTTTAAGGAATCGCTATTCTGAACCAATTGAGCAACGTCAAGCATTTGATAATTATCCCGAAAAAGCCCTTCATCGGTGCGGTCTAACTTAAACGGTGAAGTATCAAACCGTATCATATATTCCTTAAAACTACTTTTTGTTAGCGGTAACTTCTCCTTCTTTTCCTCGCCTTGACTTTGTGATTCATCATAGCTATAGCCATTATAAAATGTCATAATTAAGAAGCCTTTTGCTTGGTCGTTTTCAATCGAAGCCTTTTCGGCAATAATTACTTTTGTATTCCCATCATGTCGGGTATGATCATACATCACCATATCGTATAAAGATTTCCCATCTTCGCTTTTGCTCTTTGCTCTCACCACATAATTTTGAATGCCATAATAAAACACTCCCGGACGAATATCAAGAGTAGGCTTTTTGTTGCGTATGTCATATAGCATCGAACCCATTTTAAGCTTAGCCCAAGGCAGAATATTGTTGGAAAAGAAAAACGCTCCAACGCTGGTAAACACGGAAACCCAAATAAGCGGCATCATCACTTTGCGTAAAGAAATTCCTGCAGATTTAAAAGCCACTAATTCATAGTTCTCGGCCAAATTGCCAAATGTCATCAGTGATGATAGCAAAATTGCAAGCGGCAAAGCCATCGGTACTAAGGTAACCGATGTATAAAATAGGAATTCGCCTAAAATGTACCATTCCAAACCTTTGCCCACCAAATCATCAATATAGAGCCAAACAAACTGCATAAGGAGGACAAACACAGCAATGAAAAAAGTAACAAAAAATGGTCCGGCATAGGACGATAAAACGAGCTTATATAATCTATTCAAGGCCAGCAAAAGTATTCAGAAATTAGCGATATACATTATACTCAGATTTGAAATTGAAGTTTAAGGATTTTGAAATAATCACTTTGGGACTATATTGAAATTAATGGTCGCTATAAACAAATATATAATTAGTAACAACGGCCTCGTCTTATTGTCAAGCACAAAGCATACCTAGGCCATTCATTACGCAATTTGCAAGAAATTTGACCTAACTATTGAGAGGGAAATGGAGTTTTCAACAATTTAGAATTGCCTTGCAATATAGTATACAGTAAATTTTAACGTTTAAACTCAACACAATTCTCTATTAACTCACTTTAATCCGAAAAACACAACTAATCATGCTTAGCATAACTATTTATAGGTTGTTAATCGAAAGTATGAGAACTTGTTAATTTCTTAACGTTGGAATTTCACTATGTTAAAATTTTTGCTTAATATTGTACCTTGGTAAGAAATAGTAATCGAATAAGTCTATTTAAACGATTACAGAAAAATCAATAATACTCGTTATGATTAAATTATATAATACATCGAATATTTTCAAGAAACACAGAATACTTTTTCTGTTGTTTATCTTTTTGTCACCAGTGTTGGGGTGGGGACAAACAGAATATGCGGGTGCAGCCTCATGTACCTCTGGTGCTAGCACAGCATGGTTAACGGCTGCAAACTGGTGTGGCGGATCTATTCCTTCAACTACGGGGTATGGGCAATTTACGACAAAATGTTCCGGCACTACAATTGGGATTAACATGAATGGCTCTACTAATAATGGAACCAATAATCAAGCTATTGGAGCAATAGAGATTGCTTCTGGAGGAAATGCCAGAATTATTAATAATAGCTCCGGGACTGTTGCAGGAACGCTTACTTTAAATGGAACAACTGTTAACAGTGTTAGCAATGTTGTTTTAAGAAATAATAGCTCATCACTACTTACATTGACAAATGGAGCCTCATTTAATATGGGAGTAGCCTTAGGAAATTCAACTAACAATATTATAAATATTGATGGGAGTGGTGGGATTACAATAGGTTCTATAATTAGCGGAGCAAGCAAAAATTTGACAAAAACTGGTTCAGGTGCAGGTATTTTAACTTTAACTGCTGTTAATACTTACACAGGTACAACAACAATTTCAGCTGGCGAACTCCGTTTAAATCCATCCGGTAATCTTAATCTTTCAGGTGCATGCACATTTAATGGCGGAGCTCTCTCTGCTACAGGTATTACAACCACTAGAACTATAACTTTTAGTAGCATTAATATATCTGACAATTCAACACTTCAACTGCTTGCATCCACCAATCACACCATTACATTTGCAGCAAAAGGGACATTTACTTCAAGTAAAATTCTTACAATTAAAGGTTGGACAGGAAGCTATGTGTTAGGCACAACAGGAGCTGTTACAGCTGCTGGCAAGGTATTTATTGGAAATTCAGCATCATTAACAGCAGCTGAATTGTTACAAATTCAATTTTTTGATGGCACAAACACATATTTTGCTACCCAACTTTCAACCGGAGAAATTATCCCAACTACCAAGTTAGTGGTTTCATCCATAAGCAGTCAAACAGCTGGAGTAGGATTTGCAGTAACTGTAACTTCTACTGATGTTAGCGGAACTGCGAGAAATCTAACAAATGCAACAGGTATAACCTTAACCTCAAACGGAAATGCGGGATCAATTGGAGGAACTACTACAGGTTCAATTAGTGCTTCAGGTAATAATGTTACCATTTCGGGGGTAACCTTACCGAGTGCAGGAACAGGTGTAACAATCACCGCCACACGTTCATCGGGCGACCAACCCCTTGCAGGCACAAGCGGAACCTTTACTGTTGCATCAGCCACCCCAACTATCACGGGTGCTGCAACTGCCACAGCCTTTGCAACCACATACGGAACAGCCTCTTCTGTTCAATCCTTTTCAGTTTCTGGTAGCAGTTTAACTGCCAATTTGGTCGCAACAGCTCCAACTGGTTTTGAGGTATCAAGCGATGGCACCACCTATGGTTCAACAGCAACCTTTACGCAATCTAGTGGTAGTGCTAGCGGTACATTGAGAATCCGCTTATCAACAACGGCTACAGTTGGCGGTACATATAATTCTCAAAATATTGCACTTTCGAGTACAGGAGCAACGAGTGTGAACATTACAACATCAGCAAGTGGTAATGCTGTTTCTGCAAAAGCCCTTACTATTACTGGGCTAACTGGAGACAATCGGGTTTATGATGCTACTTCAACCGCAACTACATCAGGTACAGCTGCATTAAGCGGGGTAATAAATAGTGATGTGGTAAATTTAGGTGGTTCACCAACTTTAAACTTTGCCAATAAAAATATAGGTACAGGAAAGTCAATTACCGTAACAGGATATTCAATAAGCGGAGCGGGGGCTGGAAATTACACCCTGACACAACCAAGTCCAACAGCAAATATCACAGTAGCCACATTAACTACAAGTGGGGTATCTGCATCCAACAAAGTATATGATGCTACAACCGCTGCCACCACTACTGGCGGTTCTTTTAGTGGTGTTTTAGGGTCTGATGCAGTTACTTTAACTCACAATGCCGGAACGTTTTCACAAGCAACTGTGGGAACAGGAATTGGAGTTACACCAAACATTACATCAACTGGAACTGATGGAGCAAATTACACCGTAACGCAACCTTCAGGACTAACAGCAAATATTACCCAAAAATCCTTAACCATAACCGGACTTACGGCAAACAATAAAGCGTATGATGCCACCGCTACAGCAACTTTAAGTGGTACAGCTGCATTGAGCGGAGTAATTGCTGCTGATGTTTCAAACGTTACCTTAGGTGGTACTCCGGTTGCAAATTTCAATGACGCAACTGTAGGCACAGGAAAACTTGTAACCGTTACCGGATACAGCATTTCTGGGTCAGCTTCCGCTAACTATAGTTTATCGCAACCAACAGGATTAACCGCAGACATCACTTCTACACCTGTTCCAGTAATCAATTCCTCACTAACACAATCGGCCACTTATGGAACTACTGCAACAACCTATACTATTACCGCCACCAATTCACCCACTTCGTTCAATGCAACAGGCCTGCCAACAGGATTAAGTGTGAATACATCCACAGGAGATATCACAGGCACGCCTACCGCAAATATTGGAAACTATAATGTATCTATTACTGCAACTAATGCTGGGGGCACATCGGTGGCTGCAACTTTAGTATATACCATTTCGGCGAAAACGCTTACCATTTCATCGGCGGCTGCCACAAGTAAAGTATATGACAGAACAAATGCGGCAACAATAACGGGAACATTATCTGGGATATATGGCGGTGATGTAGTTACATTCTCAGGAACAGGTACTTTCGCTCAAATTACAGTTGGGACTTCAATTGTTGTTACGTCAACAGCCACATTAGGTGGTGCAGGTGCAGGAAATTATAACTTAACCCAACCAATTGGATTAACAGCTGATATTACAGCAAAAGCACTTACGGTCTCAGGTTCAACCGTAACAAGCAAGACGTATACAGGAACAAACCCAGCTACTATAACCGGAGCTACATTGGTAGGCATAATCTCTCCTGACGATGTTACTGTTAGTGGAGGTGGCACTTTTGCATCGGTAAATGTAGGAACTGGAATTTCCGTTACTACTACATTAACCCTAGGTGGTGCAAATGCTGGAAATTATTCAATAACCCAACCCACAGGATTAACGGGAAATATCACGACTGCAGCATTAACCATTACAGGACTGACTGGAAATAATAAAACCTATGATGCTACTACTTCAGCATCTTTGAGCGGTATACCTGCTTATTCAGGTTTGCAAAATGGCGAAACATTTTCTGTAAGCGGAACAGTAAGTGCAACCTTTGCCACTAAGACGGTGGGTACCACAAAAGCAATTACAGTTACAGGATACACCGCCCCTTCTTCAAACTATTCCATATCTCAACCCACAGGACTTACAGGCAATATCACCGTAGCTAGTTTAACAATTTCGAGTCCAGGAGTTAATAACAAAACTTATACAGGCACAAATACAGCAACACTAACAGGTACTCTTTCGGGGGTTTTAGGTTCTGATGCTGTAACTTTAAACCTTTCCGGAACTTTTGCCAGTGTGAATGCAGCTACTGGAATTTCTGTAACTTCTACCAGTTCACTTTCAGGAACTGATGCAGGAAATTATACGCTTACTCAGCCCACAGGCTTAACAGCAAATATCACTCAGGTTGCACTTACGGCTACTGCCGATGATAAATCGAAAAATCAAGGTGCCGCAAATCCATCTTTAACCATTAGCTATTCAGGTTTTGTAAACTCGGAAACAGTTGCAGTAATTACTGCACCTTCTATCAGCACAACGGCTGTTACAGGTTCTCCAGTTGGCACTTATCCTATTTCATTGAGTGGGGGTTCAGCAACTAATTATAGTATCAGTTTAGTAAATGGAACCCTTACAGTTTCGGTACCCACCGTTTCAATTGTAACTTTTGATTTTGCAGGAATTGCAGGTAGCGAAACCACGTCGGGTTCTAACTACAATGATGCCAATATTGGGGCTTCAACTATTTCAAGGGGAGCTGGGCTAACATCTTCTGCTAATGCAGATAGATTTAATGCTGTTAACTGGGATGCAACATCTATTGCAAGTGCGGTTTCCGGCAATAACTACATGGAATTTACTATTACTCCCAATAGTGGTTACCAATTTACTGTTTCATCAGTTGCTATAAATTTGCAACGTTCTGCTTCAGGCCCAAGTGCTGTTGCCTTGCGTAGTTCAGTTAATAGTTATGCTTCCGATTTAGATGCTGTAAAAACGATTGTAGATAATACAAGTACGCAAACTTTTACCTTCACCTTTAGTCAATCAAATTCAAACATCCCGGTTACTTACCGCTTTTACATGTATGCAGAAGCAACAGGTGGTTCAGGTGGAATTGGTGATGGTACGGGAGACGACATTACGGTATTGGGAACTGTTACCACATCATGCACAGGTCCAACTCAAGCAGCATCACTTTCATCCAACACTCCCACCACCGATGGTTTTAGTGCTGCTTGGACAGCAGGTGCAGGTAACGGAACAATGGTAGTAGTTCGCCCCACTGCACAATCCATATCACAGCCAAATAGCGGAACTTCTTACACTGCAAATCTTGCTTGGACTTCAGCTGGTCAAATTAATACAAATAACCGTGTTGTGTTCCGTACATCAGGTTCAAGTGCTGGGCCTGTTACGGGGCTTAGTGCCGAAACTCAATATACTGCCACAGCTTATGAATACAATACCAGTGGAGATTGTTACAATACCGCCTCTGCTCCTTCTGTATCGGTTTATACATTAAGTGTTGAACCTACAGCCCACTCATCGTCTTTCAATTCTTCTGCATTTTCTTACAATCAAATAAACTTGACTTTTTCGGCAGCAAGTTCAATTAGTAATGCCGATGGATATATTATTCTGCAAAGAGCATCAGCTGCACCAACTGGCTTGCCAAGTGATGCATCGAGTTATAGCGTTGGGAATACAATTGGAGATGCCACGGTAGCTGCAATTATTACCAGTACAGCTACCACCACAGCATCTATTACAGGTTTAAGTGCGACTACTCAGTATTACTATACTATGATTCCATATAATTATGATGGAACAAACGCCGCTACTTATAATTACAGAACAGCTGCGACCATCCCCGGAACAAATGCTACTACTTTGGTTCAACCTTCCACCAGTTCTGATATAATAGCGAACGCGGCTTATACTTATAATTCCAATATCAACTATTCCACTTATCAAATAGCTACCATTACCAACACCTCAAACAGTATTGATCTGTTCAAATTTGATTTGCGTGATGGTGGTGGAAGTGCTGATGCAGACGCATTACCCACAATTCTTACCGATATAACTTTCAACGTCACCAATCTTTCTAATATCCGCACTGCTGCCTTATTTAATGGAAACGCTTTAGTAAATGCTGCTCCTGCAATTAATACGGGTGCTGGAACTATTGCTTTCGCTGGTCTTTCAGGTGCTAACGTAACGGCAGCCGATGGAGGTATCAATAGTTTAACGTTGAGAGTTAGCTTCAACAGTTCGGTAACCGACAACGCTCAGTTTCAAATAACAATTGCAGCCGCAAATTGTACCGCTGCTGGAACTAGCACGTCTTCACTATTCTCATCCTTCACTAGTGTGGTTTCAAGCACTACAAGTAACCGAAACAGAATAGTTGTAACCGCTACTACCATTGCATTCGGCACTCCTCCAAGTGGCGGAGGAATAAACACCAATTTGCCTTCATTTACTATTAATGCAGTTGATGCAAACGGGAATACAGATTTAGACCAAAGCACTTGTACCGTAGCATTAACTACGAGCGGAACTGGCTTTTCAAGTGCATCGCCCTACACGTTTTCTTCAGGTGTAATTGCGGTTAGCACTGCTCAATTTTCCTCCATTCAAACAGCTACCATTACAGCAACAGCACAAAGTTGCTTAGGTTCTACAGCCATTGCATCAGGCTCTTTAAGCATTACTGGAATTGTATATGTGGCTAACGATTACCAAAGCAACACAGGTACAGGAATGGTTTGGGGAACGGCAGCTAACTGGAGAAAACACAATGGTTCGGGTTGGAATGCTTATGGTGCAGATGGTACGCCGTCAGCAGTTAGAAGAGTATATATTCAAGGAGATATGGCCACCAATGGTTCACGAACTGCCGATGAAATGATTGTGATGTCGGGTGGCTATTTGACCATTGATGCATCTTCCACAGCTACTACAAAAATGAAGGTTCTAACAGGCGGGACTTTAATGGTAACTGCCTCTTTAACAAACAGTGGAACTTTTGAAGTGGAAGACAATGCCGATGTTTTCTTAGCCTTTGCCTTTTCCAATCCAAGTACCTCTATATGGGCAGGAACAGAAAACTTTGCAGCAAACTCGAACCTTTACATCTGGGATTGGAAAGTAACAAGCTCGAGCAATATGCCACTAATAAATGCTAATCTAACCACTAACACATATAGTGGATACCCAGCCGCATTTGGAAATGTAGTTATTGATTTAGCAGGAAGTTCGGTAGCCGATGATTGGGAAATGATTGGAACAAGTTTTGGCACAACCAATCTTTGTCATGGAAACTTTGAGATTGCTTCCCCTAATGGTTTCGATATTAAATTTTTGGCAACTGCAGGTGCTTCTGCAACAATTGGTATTCAAGGGAACTTTTTGATGAGTAGCAACTGGTCATCAGCAAGAACAGTGCTGTTAGGAACATCTACCTCAACAGTTGTGCTCAATGTAAAAGGCAATTTTGAAATGGATTGTGCTGGTGATTTCACAGTTAGAGGTAGTAATTCTAATGGTGGAAGTTCTACTTTGAATATTGATGGGAATCTTTTAATTAATGGTTCAAACACTACAACAAACACCAATTTCAAACTTAACCAAAACTCATACGGAACGGCCAACGCTCGCTATGCCATAGTTAATTTAAAAGGAAATTTGACAGTTGGAGCAAATCCAACCATTACAAACCTTGCTCCTGTTAGCGATGTACAATTTAATTTCACTGGAACAACAACCCAGCTTTTAAATGTGGCTTCAAATGCAACCGGAGGAAGCAGTACAGGTGTACCTTTTGCTATAAAAAGCGGAGCAACAGTTCGGCTTTCTACCAATAATTTTGTATTGAACAATGCTTCTACATTTACTGTTGAAAATGGAGGCACGCTTGATTTTGGTTTTGCTGCCAATGGCACAACACCATTATTGATTACTCAACTTGGAAGCCCAACAGGTTCAAATTTATTTGCTTCAAACCAAGGAAGCACCTTAAAAATCACTTCACCTGATGGTATTACCACTACTGCAAGCTTAGGTAACGTGCAAGTTGCAGCTTCAAACAGAACATTTAACCAAGTGGCTACATTCTGGTATATTGGAAATGTCAATCAAGTTACCGGAAATGCCATTACAAGTGGTTCATCAGCTAAAGTGCTTATTTGTGATTTGGCCGATAACACCAAACAGCTTTCGCTTTCAAACTCTACTACATTTTCTAGCACAACTACTATTAGTGCAACGTATGGCGGGCATTTATATATAAAGAAAGGACAATTTATAGAAAGCACTACAGCATATATTACTTCCGCTGGAGGAACATTACGAATGGATGGCGGTACACTTTATTATGTAGCCAAGGGAAGCAGTTCTGCTGCAACTGCCTTTACAAATACAGAATTAATTCCACGTTTAACAAGTGCAATCAACACCGCAACGGGCGATTACTATTTGAACGGTGGAACAATAGAATTAGGTGGAACTGGTTCGAGCGAAGTGTTTCAGGTACTAAGAGGTGCCGGGAGGATTTACAAAAACGTAAAATATAGCGGACCTAATACGCTGGGAACAGATTACAAATCACTTTCGAGTAATGCTGTGATTGACTCAGCATTAATAATTACTAACGGAGCAGTGCTAGATATGATTGATGTTTCAAGCAATCCGGTTTCATTTACAGGTAATGGTGGAATAACTATGAGCGGAGCAAATTCCAGATTAAGAATGAAAAATCTTAACCTGACACTTCCCGAACTTCTTGGAGTTGCGACCACATATTCTTTAACTGGCGGAACGGTTGAATTGTATGGAACATCCTCTTCTCAAACGCATTCGTTGCGTGGAACAGCTAACTCAGCCAATATTACTTATAACAATATTGAACTAAACTCTACAGCAACAAACCTTACCAATGGTTCGGCAAACATAGTAGCACAAGCCGGATTCAATCTGAAAGGAACAATGAATGTGAATAGCCCGACGTGCTTCCAATTAGGCAGTGGTTTCAATATAATTGACTCGGGAACTTCATCAAGTACGTTTGATGTAAAATCAGGAGCTACGTTTAAATATGGTGGGACCATTAATTCCTCAGGTGCTACAGGGAACATTCGCACTACAACCCGAACCTTTTCTACAACAGCAAGCTATGGTTTTATAGGTTCTGTAACTCCACAAACGGCAGGTACTGCTTTGCCAGTTACTATGAGAAACATGTATATGGAGAAAACTGCCTCAACCAACACAGTAACGCTAAGCAATCCAACAACAGTAACTGCAGACCTTTGGTTAACATTGGGAAAATTGACAACATCATCTACCAACTATCTTAATATGGACGTTGATGCACTTGTTCAAGCCGTTTCGGATAATAGTTTTGTTAATGGCCCTGTTCGGAAAACAGGAAAAGTTCGTTTCCTCTTTCCAACCGGTAAAGGAAGTACTTACCGCCCGGTTGAAATCATCCCCCCTACCCCATTCTCTAATCTGCTTACCGACCACTACACAGCAGAATATTTCGATTCAAATCCTCAATCTACTTATGTTGTAGATTCAACTAATCAGGCGTATACCCTTAGCCCGATGCTATATTTGAGCAACCGCGAGTATTGGGACGTATCCCGCACCGGTGGAACATCAAGTGTATACATCACACTTTATTGGACTAACTACGGTAGTGGATACATCACCAATCTAAATAAGTTGCGTGTGGCTCACTGGAGAACTACCGGAACTCCTTATGCACCATACTGGGAAAATATGGGTAATAGTTTGACAACTGGTAGTACGACAACCGGAAGTGTAAAATCAGCAACTCCATTCTCAACCTTTAGCCCTGTAGCTCTTGGAAGCGAAGGTGAAGACAACCCATTGCCTATCGAATTGATTTCATTCAAAGCCAAAGCAGAAAACCAACATGTAAAAGTAGAATGGACTACTGTATCTGAGGTAAACAACGATTTCTTTACGGTTGAAAAAACAATTGATGGTAAAAACTTTGAAGAAGTGGTTCGTGAAAAGGCTGAAGGATTTTCAAATTCGTATAAACTATATACAGCTACGGATGAAAGCCCCTACATAGGCACTTCATACTACCGCTTGAAACAAACTGATTTTGACGGTGAATCTGAATTTTCAAACTTAGAGGCTGTTTCTTTCTCGGGTAATGGCAAACCGTCCTTCACCTCTGTAAGCACTTTAGATAATACAGTTTCAATTCACAACCTTATAAAAGGAGGCTATAAAGTTTCTATAATGGATTTATCGGGTAAAGTGATATTCACCGATTTCATTTCTACTGAATCTGGAGCGACCAAAACTTTCGATATTCCTCAAATTTCTAAAGGAGTTTATTTGCTTCATATAGATAATGGAGTGCAGGTAGAGAATAAGAAAATTGTGTTTTAGGAAAAACAAAAAAGCGAAGTATCTACTTCGCTTTTTTATTTCATCCAGTTTCAATGTCTCTATGCCGTTTGGTAGAAACAGTTCACTGAAGCTAATCTAAATATAATCCACGTCCTCATTAAAAGGATACAGCATAAGGTAATCCACCGCCTGTTTCATATTCAATTCACCAAACATAATGCGGTAAATAGTTTCTGCAATCGGGGCACGAAGTTTATATTTATTAATCAAGGCTTTCGTAATCTTTAGGGTATTAATACCTTCAGCCACTTCGTCCATACTGGCTATAATATCAGCAATCTTTTCGCCTGATGAAAGTCGGTAGCCCACAGTAAAGTTTCGGCTTTGTTTGGTGCTACACGTTGCAATCAAATCACCCACACCTGCCAGCCCAAAGAAAGCACGTGGGTCGGCACCCAAATCCTTTCCAATGTGAATCATCTCCACCATTCCTCTACTAATAAGCAAAGCACGGGTATTCTCCCCATAGCCTAATCCACTCAAAGCCCCGGCAGCAATAGCAATAATATTTTTCAGCACCCCTGCTAATTCCACACCCGTAATATCCGAGCTACTAAACACCATAAAGCGTTTACTTTTCAACGTTTCCTGTCCTGCACGAATCACTTCATCATATTTACTGGCCACCACCGTAGCAGCAGGTTGAAGTTTGTTAAGTTCCGACGATAGATTGGGGCCTGCAAGGCAGCCAACACGTTTCACAACCGTTTCCTGCAAAATCACCTCACTCATCGTGCTCACATTCTTTTTATCAATTGCCGATTTTGCAGTAAGTTCCATATTGCCCAGCATAGAAATATCCAAGCCTTTCGTGCCATGAATCATAATATGGTCGGGGCGGAGAAAAGGAGCAAACTGTTTAATTACCTTTCTAAAATCAGCCGATGGTATCACCGGATAAAGTAAAGTGCAGCGGTTGGCAATTTCTTCCATGCTCGAAGTAGCCTTCACCTTGGGGTGCATTTCAATGTTGCCGTTCTTTCCTTCAGCATTAATTTGATTCACCACATTAGCCCTGCGAGAGAAAATAAGAACATCACAGTTTTCGGCCAACAAATTGGCAATAGCAGAGCCAAAGCTTCCTGCCCCGATTACCCCAACTGTGGAATTTATATACAAATCTATTAAAGATTTTTCAACTTATTACTCACATCTTGATACTTATCGTTGTCGCCTGTGCGAGCGTAAAGCTGCTTTAACGACTGTAAAGTCGGTTTGTCTTTTGCATCAATTTTATGAGCCTTTTCCAATAAAGGTAGGGCTTGCATAAACTTCTCATCAGCTTTCTTCTTAGCTGCATCATAAAGTTTATTATCTTTAATGTTAGCAGCTGCATCCATTATTTTTACAGCACCATTAAAATATAATGCACCAAGATTAAATATTGCATCGAAATATTCAGGATCAATTTCAAGTGCTTTTGAATATTCCTTTTCTGATTTACTGTAATAGGTTGCATATTCAGCTTCGGTGGGTTGAGGTTTACTGGTGTCTGGATTGGCCAAATTGTTATAAATTGTACCTAATGCAAAGTGGAGGCTCTTATTATTGGGGTCTTTTTCCAAAGCAAGGTTAATATTTTTCTCTGCTTCTTTGTCTTTTCCTTCCATTAAAAAAAAGTTTAACTCTGCAATTATCAATAGAGGCTCTTCGGGATATTTAAGTCTTCCTTCACGAACTACTTCTTTTGCAGCATCTATCTGTTTTAGCTGTTTAATTAGTAGTTCATTCAAAGCCATATAGGTTTTCCCCTTTCCGTAACCTGTTTTAATGCACTCTTCCCAAAGGGTTTTTGCTTTATCCCAACTTTCAAGTTTCTCCGCAACTAAGGCCGCATTATAAACCGCTTGGGTGTCTAATTTAGCTACCAAAGGATGTTTGCTTAAGTTAAAACTGGTTTCAAAAAAGCTCAGAGCATCCCCAAATTGTTGTTTGTTGTATGCTTGAATCCCTTCGTTCATCATTTGGTTTTCGGCAATTTTCATCCGGTTTTTCAAATCATCAGTCCAATCTTTCTTTTTGTCTAATTCAAAACATTTGGTGTAAGATTCCACTGCCTTTTGAAGCGGAGTGTGGTCGAGTGCTTTGTATTTCTCTTCTTTACTTTGGTAAATAGCATGATATATCTGCCCCCGAAACATCCAGGTTTTGGCATCATTCATAGTAGCTTCGTGCAAAATGGCCTCATCGATTGCAGTGCGGGCATTGTCTAATTCGCCGTAGCCAAGGTGATTGTAAGCACTGGTTCGTTTGCTGGGTTGAGCGAAAGCAATAGCGGCTATCATAACAGCCTGAATGGTAAAGATTACTTTTTTATTCATTATGAATTTAATGACTGGTAAACTCGTTAAATAGTTCTTTAGAGTTGGTTTTTTAATTTCGTTGCAAATGTATTGGCATTTCACAAACGTAAATTAAAACAGTGAAAATTGTTGGAAAAGGTATAGTGGGTACACGACAAATTTATCAACCAAGGCCGCTAATTCAAAAGACGTGTAATTTTGGCAATCAATTGAGCCTTATCTAAACACAGCACTAAATGAACCGATACACCGAAACAGCCGAAACCTGGGATAAACTTGCTTCGCTGTATCAGGATAAGTTTATGGACGTAACCTTATATGATTCCACCTACGACGCTATTTGCAATGCTATTTCTAAACACAATGCCAGCCTCTTAGAAATTGGATGCGGGCCGGGAAACATTACTAAGTATTTGCTAACAAAGCGACCCGATTTTGCTATTCACGGAATCGACAATGCTCCTGCTATGATTGAACTTGCCCGAAAGAACAACCCAACGGCAAGTTTTGAGGTAATGGATAGCCGACAGATAAGCATCCTGAAAACGAAGTATGACGGAATAGTTTGCGGCTTTTGTTTACCCTATTTATCGGAAGAAGATGCTGCAACACTTATTGCAGACTGCCACGATTTGCTGAACGAAAACGGATTACTATATTTAAGTTTTGTGGAAGGCGACCCCACTAAATCAGGCTTCCAGACTGGGAGCAGCGGCCACCGGATTTACTTTCAGTTTCATGATTTGGAAAACCTGAAAAAGCAACTGAATCGAAGTAATTTTGCCAAGCCGGAAGTGACTAATGTGGAATATAGAAAAACGGAAAACGAGATAGAAATTCATACTATATTAATCACCAAACGGCAAAATCACGAACCATGAAAAGTAAATTATTGAAATGGACAATGCGACTCACCCTTTTAATTCTCTTGCTATTTGGGTTGCTCGTCCTCATTGTGCTAAACCCCGCCTTGCTTTATTCCACCAATACGCAAATAGGGAAGTTTACGGTGTATCATAACAAAGCCCTGCCAGCAGGAATTAAGCTCCGTCTTACTGATGCCGATAACATTATAGTAACAAGTGAGTTTTATGATACAAACCTGAAGTTCGACATCTGCCTGAATGATGGATCGCCCTATCCAGCTTTGATGGAAGTGTTTTTAGGAAAGGCTTTTGCTTTGGGGTTTACATCCAATAAAATTGCACTGTGCGGCAATACTGACTTTGCAGCCAATACAATGAAAGTAAATGGCCGGAAATGGAATTTAACCCAACTGATTGCCCACGAAGCCACCCATTGCTTGGTGTTTAACGAACTGGGGTTTTGGAAATCGAACCCTGTGGCGAATAATCCATTATGGAAATGGGAAGGATACCCGGAATATGTTTCCAGAAAGCACCTAAATCACTTAAGCTTAAAACAAAATATAACCTCATTAACCGAAGCCATAAAGAAAGACAAAGACCAATGGGGAATAATCCTCGCCGACAGCACCATTGCCCCCCGAACATATTTTAACTATTGGAACATGATGCAGTATTGCATGGATGTGAAGAAAATGACTTACCAACAAGTGCTAAGCGACACAAAGAGTGAGAGCTTGATTCAAAGTGAAATGATGATATGGTATTATCCAGAGGAATAGGGTTTTCTATTGCCTGATTAAGCAATTGGTGAATAAAAAAATGACTTGTGAATGCAGTTGGAACGGAGCGAATGAAAGCTGGAACGCAAGTAAATGTAATAGGTACGGAGCGAATGATAGTTAGAACGGAGCGAAAGATGATTGAACAAGGTAATTGAACAGAACACCTTGCTAAATAGAAAGAACACGGAAGTAAATGAGCAGAACACCTTGCTAAATAGAAAGAACACGGAAGTAAATGAGCAGAACACCCTACTAAATAGAAAGAACACAGTGGTAAATGAGCAGAACACCCTACTAAATAGAAAGAACACAGTGGTAAATGAGCAGAACAACCTAGTAAATAGAAAGAACACGGAAGTAAATGAGCAGAACACCTTGCTAAATGGGTTCGTACGGGTTCGTACAACAAACTGTGTCAAAACAAAAAAAGCATATAAATTT
>CANJNG010000010.1 GCA_947475205.1 Bacteroidota bacterium | reverse complement strand
GATACAATTTGGGCGAAAAGTGTTATGTTTGCCATCGGAGAATTGGGTGTGGTTATGCAACTCAAAGGTATTTTGAGATACTTATTCCCGATTCTCCTATTTTAATCGTTTAGGACGCTATTGATAGCGAACCTATAATTTCAACAACCGAAAAATTAAAATCAATAATTGAACTTCCTACAGAATGTGACAATATCGTATTAAGAAACGGAAATGAAATTTCAGCAAAAATTATTGGAGTAGAACTAAATGAAATTAAGTACAAAAAATGCGAATATGAAAGTGGCCCAGTGTATTCCATTAAAAAATCAGAGGTCTTAATGATTAAGTATTCAAATGGTAGTAAGGATGTGTTTAAAAAGGAAGAAGACCAAAAAATGAAAACAGCTGGTTTAGGTGTTGCTGGGTTTGTAATAGGTTTAGCTTCAATACCAATTTGGGCTTTAATAACTATAATTATTGGTTATATAGCAGGCCCCCTATCGGTTATTTTTGGTTCAATTAGTTTGGGTAAAATTGCAAGAAACCCGGATAAATATCGAGGCAAAGGCTTAGCAATTACTAGCATTATTATTGGTGCTCTATCTATAATAGCAACAACAGTCATTCTATTATTGAGGCTTGGTGTTTTTAAATAAAATTATGCAGTGGCTTTCCCCGCTCGGCGTAGCGTGCATCCGCTAAGTGTTAGCCTCTCCGGCTCCGCTTGGTATCTCTGGCCTCCGGCCATCTTCAAACAAAAAAAGCGTAGCCCCATCAGCTACGCTTTTTTTATGCCACATATAAGAGCCGCTGTAAAGCTCTCATTACTCAATACCCTCTACTCACTACCGCCCCCTCCGCTATCAACACCCACCCGTTCATTACATTTTTTTTATCATTTCCAAAACAGTGTTAATAAAATACTACTTTTGAACACTTTATCAACAGTTAAGCATTGTCGAACTTATCTATACAAATCTCTATATGAGGAATTTATTCAAGTTTAAACTCCTGATTACCGTAGCAGTAATAATCTTAAGCGGTAAAATTTCCAAAGCACAATGTCCAGTAACTATTGTTTCCGTAACCACTACGGCCGCAACTTGTAATGGCGTTAGCGACGGAACAATAACCGTAACCCTATCAGGCGGGTTTCCTCCCTATTCTTATTTTGTGGCACTTGGAGGGTTTAACCAAACCTTCAATTCAAACAATACCACGTTTACCTTCACGGGTTTGCAAGCCGCAACCAATTACCTGATTTCGGTAGATGGTGATGCCGATGGAAACATAAACACCGCCGGAGGTTGCGGTGGAGCATTTCAAACCAACATAGCCATTACTGAGCCGACTGCCCTTAACGTATCAACTACCTCTACTCCGGTTTTATGTCCCGGTCAAACATCCGGAACAGCTACAGTATCAATTTCAGGTGGAACACCCGGCTATACTATTTCATGGAATACAACTCCTGCCCAAAGCACACCCACCATCTCGAATTTAGGTGCAGGAAGCTATACGGCAACCGTTACCGACCAAAACAATTGTACAGCCCAAAGCACTACTTCCGTAGCGGTTACCAACCCAACGGTAATTACTCCAACAGTTACCAATGTGCTGTGTAACGGCGGTTCTACTGGTAGTATCTCTACTGTTATTACAGGTGGAACCCAGCCTTTCGGCTTTTCGTGGAATACCACTCCCGTTCAAACAACCCAAAACGCAACCAACCTTGCTGCTGGAACCTATACGCTAACCGTAACGGATGCCAATAATTGCGTACAAACTTCCACATCTACTGTTACGCAACCAACGCCCATTACAATTGTATTAACCCAAACCAATGTTTCCTGTAACGGTGGCTCGAATGGTTCAATCACAGCCGTTGTGCAAGGCGGAACACCCAACTATTCGTTCTCTTGGAATAGCACACCCGTTCAAACCACACAAAATGCTTTTAATCTTCCAGCCGGAACCTATACGCTAACGGTTACAGATGCCAACGGATGTATAAGAACCAGCAGCAGAACAATCACACAGCCTCAAGCCTTAACTGCAAGCACAACATTTACTCCGATATTATGCCATGGAGCCAGCACCGGAACGGCCACAGCCACCCCATCGGGCGGAACTCCTCAGTACACTCACTCATGGAACACAGTTCCAGTTCAATCTACAGCCACCGCTACCAACCTTGCCGCCGGAACCTACATCGACCAAATAACTGATGCGAACGGATGTACATTTAATGCTTCGGTAACGGTAACACAAAGCCAAGCAATTGTGTTGATTCCTACCCAAACAAATGTTACTTGCTTTGGTGGAAATAACGGAACTGCTACCGTTTTGGCATCGGGCGGAACAGCACCTTTGAGTTTAAGTTGGAATACTGTTCCGGTGCAAACCGGTGCAATTGCCACCAACCTCACCGCCGGAACATATATTGTTACCGCTACCGATGCAAACAATTGCACCCGCACTGCTTCGGTTACCATTACCCAACCCGCTCAAATTAATGTTACCACTGCCGGACAAAACGCTTCATGTAATGGCACTTGCAACGGAACAGCAACTTCTTCGGTATCGGGTGGCGTATCGCCTTACACTTTTTCGTGGAACACTACTCCGGTGCAAACCACACTCGGCTTAACCAACCTTTGTGCAGGTACATATATATTAACAGTAACAGATAATAGTGGCTGTACAGCAACTTCTACCCGCATCGTAACACAGCCTCAAGCCATAAATGTAACGGCTACGGCTACCAATACTCCTTGCTCGGGAGTTTGTACGGGAACGGCAACGGCAGTAGCTTCCGGCGGAACAGGTCAATTGTCTTTCTCTTGGAATACAACCCCGGCTCAAACTACGGCAACGGCAACAGCATTATGTTCCGGCCCTTATATTGTAACCATTACCGATGGCAGCGGATGTACCAATACCGCCAATGCTAACGTAAACAATACATCTAGCCTCAGTTTAAACGCAACAGCTACTTCACCCATTTGTAACGGAGCGTGCAACGGGTCTATCACCACCACTACTTCGGGCGGAACTTCCCCCATAACCTATTCTTGGTTACCCAATGTTTCTTCCGGCCCCAATGCTTCAAACCTTTGTGCAGGAAGCTATACCATCACAGCTACGGACGTAAACGGATGTTCGTTTTCTCAAACAGTGGTACTTACACAACCTGCTGCTGTTCAAATTTCAGTAGCAGTAACCAACTTAGCCTGTAATGCAGTTTGTAATGGAACAGCCACCTCAACCGTAACCGGCGGCCAAGGGCCATTTACTTATTTATGGACACCAAACGTTTCTACAGGCCCAAATGCAGCTAACCTTTGTGCAGGAACATATCAGGTTCGGGTTACAGATGCCAACGGATGTCAGGCTATCACCAATGCCACAATATCACAACCATTGCCTTTTAATTTCAATGCTACTAACACTCCACCAACTTGCGATGGACTTTGCAACGGAAGTGTTACTACAGCATTAACCGGAGGAACTTCGCCTTACAGTTATTCGTGGTCACCAATTGGAAGCAATGCCCCATCAATAAATAATCTTTGCGATGGAAGCTATACATTAACTGTTACGGATGCTTCAAATTGTACATCTACAAATACCTTTAACGTTGTTGCACCCGCACCTATCTCTATTTCCTCAACAGCCACAAATGCAAGTTGCGGATTGTGTGATGCCACTGCTTCTATTATTCCTTCTGGAGGAACTGCACCTTATAGCTTTTTATGGAGCGATGCCCAATCAACAGCAAACGCCATAAATTTGTGTGCTGGTGTTTATTCCGTAGAAATAACAGATTTTAATGGCTGTACATTCAATGGTTTTGTGCCAATTACAAATTCGCAAGGCGTTACCAATGCGAATCTAACAACTACTCCGGCTTCTTGCTTTGGTGTTTGTGATGGCTCTGCTTCAGTAGCACCGCAAGGTGGAACTCAACCATACACTTTCCTCTGGATTCCTGGTGGACAAACCACATCTTCGGTTTCAGGATTATGTGCCGGAAGCAATTTTGTTCAAATATCAGATGCCAACAATTGTATCTTAACGCAAGCAGTTAATATTACTGAACCAACGGCAATTGACCCCAATTCAGTTATTGGAACTGCTGCCTGTGGTGCTTGTGACGGAACTATTAACTTAAGTCCATCGGGAGGAACAGGCCCTTATACATTTTCTTGGCTTCCAAATGTTAGTTCGGGATCTTCGGCATCAAACCTTTGTGCAGGAGCCTATCAGGTAACAATTACCGATGCTACGAATTGCTCTCAAACATTTACATTAAATGTAAATAGCACCAACGGGTTGAGCCTAACCGTGAATTCATCAGACCCGACCTGTAATGGAGGAAATAATGGTACTGCCAGCGTAACTGCTACTGGAGGAACTCCAAGCTATACCTTTCTTTGGACTCCAGGAGGACAAAACACTCCTACCATCAGCAACCTATCAGCCGGAACGTATTCTGTTCAAGTTACCGACCAGTCTGGATGTTCTATAACGCAACCCTTTACTATTAACGACCCAACAGCAGTGGGCTTAAGTTTGGTGGTTGTTACCGATCCGCTTTGTGCCAATACATGTAACGGAAGTGCCACAGTAATCCCATCAGGGGGAATTTTGCCCTATTCTTTTGGGTGGGTGCCCGGCGGTTCAACATCTCCTACTGCAACAAACCTATGTGCCGGAACATACACAGTAACAATATCAGATGCTAATGGCTGCAGTAAAGATACTAGTGTAACCCTTACCGCTCCTTCGCCTTTGGTAGCAACTACTACTGCCACAAATCCAACATGCGGTGGCTCGTCAGGCTGCAATGGAACAGCAACAGCAAGTGCATCTGGTGGCGTGGGCCCATATACTTTTTCGTGGAATACAAGTCCTATTCAAAATACAGCTACTGCCGACAGCCTTTGTGCGGGAACTTATACCGTTACCGTTACAGATGCTAATGGCTGTACGACCACTGCAACAGTTACAATTACCCAACCACAAATTATAAATATTAACTTTACGAACGTTACGAATTTAAGCTGCGGTGGGGTTTGTAATGGCACAGCAACCGCATTAGCAACAGGTGGTGTTCCTTTCCCCGGCGGAACCTATACCTATTCGTGGAACAACCCGTCAAACTCAACAACTCAAACTGTAAATAACCTTTGTGCCGGAACATGGACGGTAACAGTAACAGATGCCAATAATTGTAGCCAAACAGATTCAGTAACCATAAATTCCCCTTCAGCTATTTCATTAAGTACATTAGCTACCGATGTAACTTGTTTTGGATTATGTAATGGTCAGGCCACTGTAAATATTGATTCAGGTGGTACTGCTCCTTTCACAATTACTTGGAATGACCCTTCACAACAAGGCGGCGCTACTGCTTTCGGATTATGTCCAGGAACATATACAGTTACTGTAACTGATGCCAGTAATTGCTCGGCTAATGCTCAAGTTTCAATTTCGCAACCTCAATTATTGCTGGTGAATGTAATTACAACAAACACCCAATGTGGCAATATATGCTCGGGTTCAGCCAATGCAACTGTTTTTGGAGGAACACCATCTTATACCTATAATTGGAACAATGGGCAAACAACTCCTCAGGCCGATAGTTTGTGTGCAGGTATAAATTATGTTACTGTAACCGATAGCAACGGTTGTAATGTAACGCAGAATGTGCCTATTAATAGTAATGGAAATATTCAAACAACTGTAATAGGAACGGATGTAAGTTGCAGCACTTCCTGCGATGGAAGTGCCAGTGTTTTTGCGTCGGGAGGCTCAAATAACTTTACCTATCTATGGTTGAATAATGGTGATATAACTTCAACCACCACCGGTATTTGCGATGGAACATATTATGTTCAAGTATCAGATACTGCGGGCTGTAGTGCAATTGATTCAGTAACCATAAATGGAAGCCAGTTTGTTGCCAATGAAGTAATTGTTAATTCTTCCGGTTGCGGAATATGTAATGGAAGTATTACCATTAATCCAACTGGAGGCCAAGCACCTTATACCTTTTTCTGGAGCAATGGTGATGGTGGAAATGTTACCAGTAATCTCTGTGCCGGGCTTTATACAGTTGCCATTACTGATGCCTTGGGATGTATCCAGAACAATACCTTCTCTATCATTAACGACAATACTGATTTAAGTGTATTTGCATCCTCCGCAGGAATAAGCTGCTTCAGCAACACGAATGGAGCGGCTACGGCCACGGTTACGGGAGGTACAGGGCCTTACACCTATATTTGGAACACTGTTCCTCAGCAATCTACTCAAACTGCAACAGGTCTGCCTTCGGGCATATATTTTGTTTCTGTTACTGACGCAAATGGATGTGTGTCTTCCTCTACAATTACACTTAATGAACCAAGTGGTTTGATTGCAAGCCAGCCAAACGTAATCGATCCAGCATGTTCATCTAATTGTAATGGTGAAATTACATTTACGGTGGCCGGTGGCACGCTACCATATACCTTCGCTTGGCTACCCAATGTGGCCAGCACTTCCTCAACAGCAACCGGACTTTGTGCCGGAACATATACGGGAATTGTAACTGATGCAAACGGTTGCCAGCTAAGTCAAACTTCAACTTTAAATCTTCCGCCTCCTGTTACAACCTCTATTGCAGTGGTTAATTCAAGTTGCGGTAATTCGTGTAATGGTGTTGCTACAGTATTTGTTCAGGGCGGATTACCCCCATATACTTTTTCGTGGTCAAGTGGAGGAGCTTCCGCTTCCGAGGATAGCTTGTGTGCAGGTGTGTATATCGTTACTGTTACCGATGCCGGTGGTTGTATTTATACCGATACTGCTACTATAACCGCTCCACCTGCATTATCTTTAACCACAACAACAGTTGATGTAAGTTGCACATCTGCCTGCAATGGTTCGGCTACAGTGTTTGTTTCGGGGGGGACAATTCCTTTCAGCTATAGCTGGAACGATTTCAACAATCAAACCACCCAAACTGCGTTAAGCCTTTGCGTAGGAAGTTACCGAGTTACTGTAACAGACCACAACGGTTGCCAAGATACCATATCGGTGGTGATAACTGATAACAACGCTCTTCATGCAAATATTTCTAACCCCATAAATTGCACTTGTTATGGAGGATGCAATGGTTCTGCCACCGGAAATGGTGTGGGTGGCCAACAGCCTTACACTTATCAGTGGAATGACGATTTACTTCAAACAACGCAAACAGCTACAAATCTTTGTGCCGGAACATATATTTGTTTTGTGTTTGATGTTAATGGTTGCGTAGATGCCGATACGGTAATTATCACTCAACCAACACAGGTGGTAGTAACGGCAACGTCGGTAAATGCTACCTGTGGAAACATCTGTAACGGAACAGGTTTCGGACAAGCAGCAGGTGGAACACCTCCATACACTTATATTTGGAATGACAATAACTTAACCGTTGGGCAATCTGTCAGCGACCTTTGTGCAGGAATTTATACGATTGTAGCAACTGATGCAAATGGATGCAACAGTTTAGCTCAAACCCCAATTCTTCAGCCTTCAAACATAGAAATTACAGGAACAACCACAAATGCAGTTTGTAACAATACGTTAAATGGTGGAGTAGACATAAATGTATCAGGCGGAACGCCTAGTGTTTTAAACGGATATACCTATTCGTGGCAACCGGGCGGATTCACAACGCAGGATTTATCTAATGCACTTTCTGGTTTATATGTAGTTACCGTTTTAGATAGTAATGCTTGTGTTTTTACTGATTCATTTACGGTTTATGCCAATATTTATGTTAATGCTGATGCAGGAGCAGACTCTTCTGTTTGCTTGGGCGATTCAATTAAATTAGAGGGTATTGGTGGACTAACCTACAATTGGCAACCCTCAACTCAAATTTCCGGAAGCAACTTGGTTGCTAATATTACCGGACAAATTGATTCTACTACAACATTTACGTTGATTGTTGAATTGGCCGGATGCTCAGATACCGATCAGGTGGTTATTACTGCTACCTTGCCTGACAGTATTAATGCCGGCACTGACCAATCTATGTTAGCCGGACAGGCAGTGTTCTTAAATGCATCGGGTTCTGATAACTATATTTGGGCACCTACGGTCGGCCTAAGCGACCCCACTTCGCCAACAACCCAAGCCAGTCCTGACAGCACTGTAATATATGTAGTGTATTCAAAAAGTGCTAATGGGTGTATTGGCTGGGACTCGGTAACAGTGGAAGTTGTGCCGGGAGTTAATTTCCCTGATGGTATTACTCCAAACGGTGATGGACATAACGACACTTGGCTCATCGATAACCTGAATCTGTATCCTGAAAACTCAGTGGAGATTTTCAACCGTTGGGGCGAAAGCATTTTCTATTCTCAAGGCTATGATACGCCGTGGGATGGGAAATTTAAAGGAAAAGATTTGCCCGTGGGAACATATTACTACGTTATTGACCTTCACAACGAACAAAAGGCTCTCACCGGCCCAATTACTATTGTACGATAACCTTTACCCGGAAACCTAAGAATGAAGAAATTAATACTCACCCTCTTTGCCGGAATAGCTGCCTTGGTGTCGAATGCCCAGCAGTTGCCTCAGTTTAGTTCATACATGATTAACAATTATGTGCTAAACCCTGCCGTAACCGGTTCAAACGATTATTATGAAGCCAAAGCACTTAACCGTTATCAATGGAAAGGAGTTACGGATGCACCTCGCACTTATGTTGTCAGTGTTCATGGACCCTTCAAAAAGCTGAATATGGGCTTAGGTGGCTTTGTTTTTAGCGACGTAACGGGCCCCACAAGCCGCACAGGTGGTTATATTACTTACGCCTATCACTTAAAACTGAAAGAAGGTTTGAAGCTAAACTTAGGTTTAGCGGCAGGTTTCTTACAGTTTAAAATTGATGGCTCTAAGATTAGTACCAAAACCAGTGGTGACCCTGTTCTGAACGGTGGAGTTTTATCGTCTTCACAACCTGACTTCAACTTCGGGGTGTATCTAAACCATGAAAAATTCTTTGTTGGCATAGCTTGTAATCAAATTATCGGCAACAAACTGAAATTCTCCCAAGCCCAACAAGATATCCGTAGCAACCTCGACCGCCACTACTTATTGAATGGGGGATATAACTTCTTCTTAGGAAAGTTTACTGTTCAACCATCGGCTCAGCTAAAATATGTTGCACCAGTTCCGATGCAAATTGAAGGCGGGGTGCAGGTGAAATACAACGATTTAATTTGGCTTGGAGCAACCTATCGCCATAAAGATGCTGTGTCGTGTTTGGTTGGTTTTAATATAAAAGACTTAATAATTGTAGGCTATTCTTACGACTTTGCTACTTCACGCCTAAAAAGCTATTCATCGGGAACACACGAAATAATGATTGGTGCTAAATTCGGGAAGATTAAATCTACAACTGCTGAACCAGCCGTAGTGCCTGATGTGGTTCCCGAAGCCCAACCAGAAGAGCAACCTAAAACGGAAGAGACTCCGGTGGAAGGTGAACCGAAATAGAAAGTCAGTTTAGCTTCTTTCACTAATTCCCTGTTTCCCGAAATGTGAAGGAATTTTCCCTGTCAAAAGAGCTCCCCTTCACCTTACCTCAACAAAAAAGCCCGAACGTTTGTCCGGGCTTTTTTTAAATCAGTTAAATCGGGTTTCTATTTTACAGATTCGATAATGGCTTTGAATGCTTCTGGATTATTCATTGCAAGATCCGCCAATACTTTACGGTTTAGTTCCAAGCCTTTGGCGTGAACTTTACCCATAAATTCGCTATAGCTCATTCCGTGTTCACGAACTCCGGCGTTGATACGCTGAATCCACAAGCCGCGGAAGTTGCGTTTTTTGGTTTTACGGTCGCGGTATGCATAGCCTAAACCTTTTTCTAAGGTATTCTTGGCTACTGTCCATACGTTTTTCCTTCCGCCCCAATTTCCTTTGGTTTGTTTAAGGATTTTTTTTCTTTTAGCCCTGCTGGCTACTGCATTTACTGAACGTGGCATTTTGTTTTACTTGTTTTTGTTTTGGAGACTGGCGACCCTCGTTTTGTAAAGGGGTTCTTAATGGCCTGCCACCGGGTTAAACATTAATTGAACTGTGGTTTTGTTTACCGGGAATCAAATTTACCGAACTATTTTCCAATAGCTAAAAGCATTTTTACTCTTCCCTCATCTCGTGGGTCAACGATTGCAAATTTGCCTAAGTTGCGTTTTTGCTTCGTTTCTTTTTTAGTTAAGATGTGGTTTTTGAAAGCGTGCTTCCGTTTGATTTTGCCCGATCCTGTGAAAGAAAAACGTTTCTTCGCACTGGAGTTGGTCTTCATTTTTGGCATTGTTTATTTATTTTGATTTTACTGATTTTTACTTAATACGTCCTACCTAATACTTTCTACCCTTTAGCTTTTCTTCTTCGGCCCTATCATTATCAACATTTTCTTACCTTCAAGCTGGGGTAATGATTCCACCTTCCCATAATTTTCTAATTCATTTGCAAATTTTAGCAGCAATATTTCACCTTGCTCTTTATACACAATCGAACGGCCTCTAAAAAACACATAGGCTTTCACTTTCGACCCCTCTTCTAAAAACTTCTGAGCGTGTTTTAGCTTGAAATTAAAATCATGGTCATCGGTTTGAGGGCCGAAACGAATTTCTTTCACTACCACCTTAGAAGCTTTGGATTTCATTTCTTTCTGCCGCTTCTTTTGCTCATAAAGAAACTTCCCATAGTCAACCAACCGACAAACTGGAGGTATGGCTGCCGGAGCAATTTCCACCAAATCAACTTCCAACTCGCGAGCCATAGCAAGTGCTTTGGCGATAGGATAAACACCTGGCTCGATGCTTTCTCCAACCAGTCTGACTTCTGTGAGGTTGTTTATTTGGTTATTTATCCGATGGTTTTCAATGTCATCAGAAAGTTTTCGTCTTCCGAACCTACCAATAGGGAGTGGCTTTGCACCTCCTGCTTGTGGCGGACGACTTGTGGGAGTAGGTTTTAGTGCTATAGCTTTGCTTTTTAAAATTAGGGTGCGAATATCATAATTATTTGAATACTGTTGAAAACTTTTTTGAGTCAATTTTTATCATGTAAAAAGAGTGTTAAAGAGCGATTTTACATTAGGTTTTTGATTTGAAAATCGAAGCAACTTTAGACGAGAAAAAAAGTTTTTCACAGTAGCTGACATCTAAATGAGTGGCAATCTCTGAAAACTGGAAATCCCCCATAATTTTCTCCAAAGCAAATTCGTTTACATTTGCCTACTTACATTAAGCAGTTTAAATGAAAAGTAGAATCCTTTTGATTAGCATTATTTTTACTGCCCACTTTGCAATATCTAAAGCTCAAGACACACTCTATTACGTTGGAGGAAAAAAGGAAGTGGTGTCGGTAAAGGAAATAAACCCGAAAGAAATCAGATATACCTTTTTGGATGCTAAAACCGGACCTGTTATTGTAATCAAACGTGGGAAAGTGAATAAAATTGCTTTTTCAGATGGACGAAAATTAGAATTAAATAGTGTAGAAGAAAAGCGTTTACAAGCATCTGCCAATAAGCACACTCCATTAGAATCCTTTCATCGCCACAATGTTTGGTTTTCGCTAACGGAGGTTTTTGTGGGCAGATTAAATTTCACTTACGAGCATATCATCGGCAAAAAGGGTTGGTTTTCGTATCGCATTCCGCTTTCGGTGAGTTTGAAAGATAGTAAAGCTCTTTTTAGTGCAAATTATTATGATAGTTACAGTTATAGCACATCAGGCCAATATGAAATGAACGGGCAGAAGTATGATTTAAGCCTTACAAACAAATACAGTAATAATAGCGATTTCCCAAATCCAATACGGGTCTTGAATTCGGGCAAGTTTTATCTCAATTTTGGAAATTCGGTTCACACAGGTATCGGCGGGCGGTGCTATATTGGAGGTCAACGGATGAAAAACTTTTTTGTAGGTGCTGAACTATAAGGTGGCTATTTTCATTTTTGGTTACAAAATGTAGATTACAGCAATATGATTTATTACTATAATCCTCGCCCTTTGGAAGGGAAAACCGCCGGAATGGTTGCTTATTTTATCGAGTTGGGCGGACGATTCAATTCCCTTAACAACCGAATTAGTTTTGCCCTTTCAATGGGCGTCGGGCAACGGTTTTTTATTGGAGCTCCCAATAAAAGTAGCTCATCAGGCAATGGAGTTGGTCCTTTCGGTGGCACATTTAAGCGTTTATCCGTAAATCCTCAACTCCAGCTTTCTTATAATCTTGGGAAGAAATAAACACAGGGGTTTCGATGCCTTGAGTATGCGTTTCACTCTTATTTGCTTAATAAATAGAAAATATGCCCTGCTTTTGGGGGCAGTTCTGCTTTTTGCGTTTAAGGGTGCTGCACATAATTTCATTGAAGTTTCTGATTTTGGAACAAATCCCGGAAACCTGAAAATGTATGTTTACAAACCTGCATCACTGAAAGATTCGGCGAAAGTTCCTGTGGTGGTGGTTTTGCATGGATGTTTGCAAAATGCTGAAACTGTTGCTGAAATATCAGGTTGGAATAAATTGGCCGATTTGAACGGTTTTATTGTTTTATATCCACAGCAGAAATACACCAACAATACTACGGGTTGCTTTGATTGGTTTAAGAAAAAAGATGTTTCTAAGGATCGGGGCGAAGTGTATTCTATCAAGCAAATGATAGATTATATGCCTGCTAAGTTTAACACTGACTCCAAGCGGGTGTATGTTACGGGGCTTAGTGCAGGTGCTGCAATGGCTGTGGCTTTGATGGCTGCCTATCCCGAAACCGTGAAAGTAGGAGCAATATTTGCCGGAGGACCTTACAAGGTAGCAAAGAATGCTTTTGAGGCAATGTTTGTTTTATGGCTTCCGCCCAATAAGTCGCCGAAACGCTGGGCAAAAAGGGTAATCAAACAAAATCCCGATTACAAGAGCGAGTATCCAAAACTCATTGTAGTGCATGGAAGACTCGACTTTGTGGTAAATATTCGCAATTCGTGGGAGCTGATTCAACAGTGGAGTTATTTGCATCACACCGACCCCAAACCCGATAAAATTGAAAACGGTTTTGCAAAAGCAAAAGATGTGGATAGGCTTAGTTATTGGAATAAAGGCGGGGAAGAGGTTATCGTTTTCTACAAAATTTTAGGAATGGGACACGCTTTAGCCGTAAATCCCGGTTCAGCTCCCGATCAGGGTGGACAAGACAAAATGTTTTCGTCCGACAAAAACTTTCACTCTACTTATTGGGTGGCAAAGGATTTTGGAATTGTGAGGTGATGATTTTACAGATTTACTTCTGGTTGAAGTTTCGGGCTACTTTCCATCAAAACCCCTCCTTGCAACTTCGGTGTTTCAAATGGATTATTTGCAATAAGCCAAGGGCCATCTAAGTCAATAAAATCTACTAATGGGGCAAATGTGTTTGCTGCTAATGTAGCCACTGAACTCTCGGTCATGCTTCCCATCATAATTTTCAGGTTGAGCTTTCGAGCCAATGAAATCATCTTTGCGGCTTCGGCCATTCCGGTACATTTCATTAGTTTGATATTGATACCCTGAAAAGCTTGAGCCATTTTTTCAACATCGGCTAAGCGTTGGCAGGATTCATCGGCAAAGAGAGGAAGCGGAGATTTTTCCCTAAGTCGGGCCGTTTCTTCCAGCCAGTCTTTAGGGAAAGGTTGTTCGATAAGCACCACACCCATTTTGGCTAACCAGTCACTTTCCTTTTCAGCCTGATCAAGTGTTTTCCAACCCTGATTTACATCCACATAAATTGGTTTATCGGTTACACTCCTCACAGCAGCAATCATTTCACGGTCGTTCGCTCCGCCTAATTTTATCTTAAGAACGTTGAAATCCTTTGCTTCAGTAGCTCGTGAAGCTACATTTTCAGGGCTATCGATTCCAATGGTATAACTTGTTGGTAGAGTAAATTCTGTATGGATTCCAAATTGTTGTTGGAGCGAAATTCCCCCAAGCTGTGCTTTCAGATTGTGAAGTGCAATATCTATTGCTGCCTTTGCCGCAGTATTGTTCGGCTCAAAATTGTCAACTTCGTGCAGGATGGTTTCCAAAGAATCACTTTCCGAAAACCGCTCTAAATTGAAACGGTTTATGAAAGACATTACGCTTTCCTGTGTTTCGCCCAAATAGGGAGGGAGAGATGCCTCACCCCATGCTGTTATATCGGGAGTTTGGATTTTAAGAAGAACGGCGGGTGTAGTGGTTCGGCTATAAATGGCAAGGTTGAAACTATGCTTTAGCTGATAAGTATAAGGAATCAGCGAAATTTTCAAATTACCCATTGGCTTTTAGTTTCTCTAAAAACAAATTCAGGGCTTCTTGCTTCAAGTTATCAAATGGGTAGGAAATTACATTGTTAAGGTAGTTTTCTGCAATGTCCATTTCTATTTCAGAATTAAGCAGTTCGGTAATTGCGGCTTGTTTGTTTTCTAATCCTTTTTCCAGAGCAAAATTAAATTCCTTCACAAAATCAGGTTCAATTTCTTTGTTAGCCACCCAGCAAGCAAACACAAAAGGAAGGGCGGTAAGCTGCTTCCAGGCTTCGGACAAGTCGTATTGATAGGCGAATTTTTTATTTAGTTCGAAACATCGGTCGCCAATAACTACTCCGGCAGTGTCGCCTTGAATTTGGGCTTCATACCCCGCAGTGGCTTGCAAAAAGTCTGGTTTTGATTTCCAAAGTTCACGAAACAATACTTTCACCAAGGCAACGCTGGTCCGGCTTTGAAAATCGAGCCAAACCTGTTTAATTTGTTCTAAAGGAACATGACTAAGCAACATTACGGTGTTTACTTTCCCCACAGCACCGATGCAATAGTTGGAAATGATTTTTGCATTCGGAATTTGGGGCATCACCGCCACCGGAACTAATCCAATGTCGGCTTTTCCATCAATTAATTTCTGGGCACATTGGCTTGGTATATCTAAGGAAAGTTCAATTTTATTAGAAACCGGACTGTTTTTAAGGCCATAAACAAAGGGAATGGAATTGGTGTAAGAAACGGCTGAAACACGATACACCGGAGCGGAGGTTTCCTGCATATTTCTTGCTATCCTTTCGTTAGTTTTTGAAAAGTTTCTTCCAGTGTTTGCTCTTCCTTTTGAAGTGTGAGCACAGCCAAACCATTATCAACAGCAAAATTGAAGATTATGGGACGAAGGTCTTCAGTGGTTCTTCCTTCCAAAATCCAAATATTGCCCGATGTGTTTTTTACCCGCTCCACTTGGGGAATGCTGCGAAGTAAATTTACCGAAACCTCCCTGTCGAACTCTGCCCAAACAACAGAAAGGTTACCCACCGTACTTTGAATATCGCCAATGGATTTATCGGCAACAATTTTTCCTTTGTTAATGATGATAACTCGGTCACAAACGGCCTCTACTTCCTGCATTATGTGGGTGGAAAGTAAGACTGTTTTTTCTTTACCTAAGTTCTTTATGAGTATCCGAATGTCCACTAGCTGATTGGGGTCAAGGCCCGAAGTGGGTTCATCTAAAATCAGCACCTTTGGATTGTGAATCATTGCCTGAGCCAAACCCACCCGTTGCCTGTAACCCTTAGACAACGCTCCGATGATTTTATGTTGCTCGGGGCCTAAGCCTGTTTTCTCCACCATCTCCTTTACTAATTTGTCGGACTGCTTGCCCAACCCATGCATCGCAGCACAAAACGAAAGATATTCTTTCACATACATTTCGAGATAAAGTGGATTGTGTTCGGGCAGATAACCCACATTTCGCTTTACGTCAATAGGATTTTCCACAACATCAAATCCACACACTTCTGCTTTACCTGCTGTTTGCGGAATGTAGCAGGTCAATATCTTCATCATGGTGGATTTTCCGGCACCATTTGGCCCCAGAAACCCCACAATCTTACCCGAAGGAATGTTGAAACTTACGTCGTCTAAGGCTTTTTGCTGGCCATAGAGTTTGGTAATGGATTGGGCGAGGATGGACATAAGTGGATTGGGTTTCTGTTCGATGCAAAAGTAAAAGAAAAGAGCAGACTGTAGATTTGCCCGTATTCTCTAAACCGGATACTCTACCCGGATATGGTAGATGTTTTGAAGTTTCTTTTTAAAGATTTTCTTAATTTGGTTGATGTTCTTGAAGGTGATATCGGCGTTGGAAAATTGATTTTGTTCAATCTGGTTGTCGATGATTTTATCAACTAACTGATCGATAGTTTCGGCTGAATAGGTTCGCAAACTGCGAGACGATGCTTCAACGCCATCGGCCATCATCAGCACTGCTGTTTCCTTCGAGAAAGGTTTAGGCCCGGGATACGAAAAATGGTTTTTATCTAATGTTCCCATTGGGAAATCTTTCAAATAGTGGTGGTAGAAATACTGCACCACCGAGTTGCCATGGTGGGTACGAATAAAGTCGGTAATTTCATCGGGAAGGTTGTTTTTCTTAGCCAATTCCACACCATACTTAACGTGATGTATAATGATGGCTGCACTTTCTTCAAAACTCAATTCATCGTGAGGATTATAGCCCGATGCCTGATTCTCGATAAAGTATTGCGGATTTTCGATTTTGCCAATGTCGTGATACAAAGCTCCGGCACGCACCAGTAGTGGATTACCACCAATTTGCGAAATGGCACTTTCGGCCAAATTAGCTACCTGCATCGAATGCTGAAAAGTGCCGGGAGCTTTTGCTGCCAATTCCCGGAGCAGTTTTCCGTTAATGTCCGATAGTTCGAGCAGGCTTACATCCGATAGCAGCCCAAATATTTTCTCATACAAATAAATGATGGGATAAGCGAAAAGTGTGAACGTAACGCTAAGGGCAAACCAATAAATACTTGACGTTTCTATCTCTCGGAATCCTCCGTGCCGAATTAAGGTAAGGCCGATATAAATAGCCAGATAGGCCAAGAAAATCACCAAGGTGGAAAAGAAAAACTGTGAGCGGTTTTGGAGTTTGGCTATGCTGAAAATGGCCACAATACCTGCAATAATTTGCAAAAAGAGAAACTCAAAACCATTGGGAGCAAGGAAAGCCCCAACCAAACAAGTAACCAAGTGTGTGAATAATGCTAATCGAGTATCGAAAAAGGTGCGGATTATCATGGGCAGCAAACAAAACGGCACTACATAAAGGTTTATTCCGTCCACCTTGATGGCAATTTTAGACAAGACCAACATCAGCAAAATCTGAAAAAGAATGAAAAGGACTTTAACATTATCGGCCAAAATATCTTTTCTAAACAAAGCCAGAAAGAGGTATAAAATCAGCATCGCCATAGACACCAGCAGCACTAATCCAATCACTGGCCACAGTTTCCCTTCATTGCTTCCCTGTTGTAAAAGAATCTCTGATTTCAGCGATTCCACTATTTCAAATGTTTCGTCATCCACCACATCACCCCGAGAAACAATTCTGATTCCGGCGGCCACCTTGCCTTTAAATGGCGAAAGCTCGGTCATATCTTCCTTCAGCACCTTCTCGGTGGTGGTGGGGTCGAAAAACACATTGTGAATAATGCAGTCAATCAAAAGTTCCTGCAAGGCATTGGGCAAATGACCTGTTTGATGCAGAATTTGGTCGTAAGCCTGCTGCGGAGTAAGTAATTCACCAAACAAAATGGGACTTGCTTCCCTGCCCTTTAGTAAATAAATTTCCTTGTCGGGCTTGAGCGAATAAACGCTTTCGTCCAACAAAACTATTCCATCACTAAAGGCCTTTTCTAGAGCTCGGGCTGAAGCATCAATAGCGGCCTTGCTCCCTAATCCATTCGATTCCTGTCTGAACTTTTCCAATTGCTTATCGGCCACTGCCGCATCGTACCGAAAATAATAGTGCTTGGCTTTAACAATTGTGAGCTTCTCAGCATCTACATCCTGTATGGGTTTGCGGATTGGAAAATCAAAAGGGGCAATGAGGTTTTCGTGTAGCCAAGGCTTACCTTTTTCATATTCAAAAGCAAACTTCGCCTCCTTGGGCAATAGCCACACAATGGTTAAAATCGCAATCCCAAACAAAGCAATCCGAACTACAAAATCATGGCGATTCCATAAGGATTTGGCGATATTTTTAAATGATAATGCGATATGCAAAATTGCAAAATAAACCTTAGTTGAAATGCTTAGGGTTATTTAAATTTGCAACCTAAAATTAATTAATGAAAAAACTTTTACTTTCTGCCTTTATTGTGGCTTGCGGCCATAATGCAAATTCACAAAATGTTATTCTTTGGGAAAATTTCCAAGGAGACTCGAATAACACTAACACAATTCTAACAGGTGGAGTGGCTCCAGGAGAACTGTTAGATACTACCTTTTATATAATAGATGGAGATGGAGGCAGCGATGGAAGTGGAAACTCTTTGCCTACAGCTTGGTTTCTAACTACAGGTTTTGCATACGCTGACACTGCTCTCCAAAATGGAGACACAAATTTTGTTTTAGGATCAAGCTCGTGGCTATCTGACGAAAATTTACGAACAGCAAATTATTTAATTCTTCCATCCATTCATATTAACGACTCTACAGTAAAGCTCCAATGGAAGTCAGCACCTTTTCAAACTCCTAAATATTTGGATGGTTATACCGTAGTAGTATCCACCAATACCAATGAGCATACCGACCAGTTTTTAGACACTATTTTCAAAGCCGGAGAATTTATTAGTGTTCCAGATATAATTTCAGATAGCTCTTTTTCAAGTTATGTCCTTTCGGATACTGGGTTTATTCATGGTGAAGATGGAACGTATATAGAGTATCAAGGCGATTCGGCACGATTTGCCGGAGTGCTTCGTCCGTTTGAGCTTTCACTTGGACAATACGTTGATAAAGATATTTACATCGCCTTTTTGCATAACAGCCTTTGGGACAATTTGCTTTCTATTGATGATATTAAAGTAATTGGGAACGGATACATTTCTGCTCAGGTTGGAATTAATGAATTGGATGCTGCTGCCGGGCTATCCATCTTCCCAAATCCTGCTAACGACCATGTCACCGTAGATTTCGCACTTCATACCTCTACGCAAACGTCTTACCAGATTATAGATGTTGCGGGTAAGGTAGTTGCTTCATCACCTGCAGGGTTTCGTATAAAAGGCAGCCACAGCCTAAACATCGACACCCAAAATTTAGCTAATGGAAATTACCTATTGAACTTAAACACCGGAGGAAACGGTAAACTATCGCAACGCTTTAGTGTGGCTCATTAATAATTGAATTCTCTTAAATAAAAGGCACTGCATTTCGAAATGCAGTGCCTTTTTTGTTTTGTGAATGGTAAACTATTCTTTCAAACGCCCATTGCTTAAAACTTTTTCTACCCGCACAAATTCAAGTCCGGAAGCTAAAATACCTTTGTACAAAATTCTATTTTAATGAAAAAGCTAACCCTGATTGCTGCCTTTGCTTTACCGCTATCCATTTTTGCCCAACATTCAGTTACCTTAAAATCGGGAGAGGTGAAAAGCGGGAAATTGGTTTCGGTGGTAAACGATGAAGCCAAGTTTATGATTAACGGTACTATCAACAGTTGGCCACTCAGCACTATAAAAAGCATAAATTTAGATGAGGCAGTGTCGGCAAGTTCGGCTAATACCGCTGCTGGAAATGCTGAGGAAAAAACAGTTCAGGCCGGAACTTTCACCGTAAAGTACGTTATGGCCGGAAGAACCATTAAAACACCGCCTAAAATTATTAACGGTACTCAGGAAACGGGAGTCGTGGTAGTGGCTATCAGTATTGATAAATACGGAAATGTGTTAAAGGCTGAACCCGGTGCGGCAGGTTCGACTACGACTAGCAGCTATCTTTATACTAAAGCAAAGCAAGGAGCTGAAAGCATTAAGTTTGACAATGTACCTACGGCTCCAATCCAAACAAGTGGGTTTGTGAAAATAACGTTTTAGAGGACTACTCCATCCAGCTTTTATAGTATTCGCCATCGTCTAATCCCAAGGCTTGCTTGGTAAGCATTAGTGGGCGGAAAGTATCAATCATTACGGCTAATTCATGCGTTTCGGTTTTGCCGATGCTGCGTTCAGTAGCTCCCGGTTGCGGACCGTGCGGGATTCCGCCGGGATGAAGGGTAAAATCACCACGCTTAATATTGTTTCGGCTCATAAAGTCGCCGTCCACATAATAAAGCACCTCATCGCTATCAATATTGCTGTGATTATATGGAGCAGGAATTGCTAATGGATGATAATCGTAAAGCCGTGGAACGAAGGAACACACCACGAAATTGTGAGCTTCGAAGGTTTGATGCACCGGCGGCGGCTGATGCACCCGTCCGGTGATGGGTTCAAAGTTGTGAATCGAGAATCCGTATGGAAAATTGTAGCCATCCCATCCCACTACATCAAACGGATGGGTGCCATAAACGTAATGGTGAAGCTGGTTTTGCTTTTTAATCTTTATCAGAAAATCGCCCTTTTCGTTGTGAGTTTCTAAGTTTTTGGGCAATTTGAAATCGCGTTCGCAATAGGGCGAATGCTCCAGCAGTTGGCCAAAGTGGTTGCGATAACGTTTGGGTGTGTATATCGGGCTATAGCTTTCGAGGTAAAGGAGGCGGTTATTGTCTGTATTAAACTGAATTTGATATATCATTCCACGGGGAATAATGAGGTAATCGCCATATTCAAAGTCAATGTTTCCAACGAGGGTTTTGAGTGTGCCGCTGCCTTCGTGAATAAATAGCATTTCATCGGCATCGGCATTTTTGTAGAAATAATCTGTCATTGATTGCTGCGGAGCGGCCACTCCAAACGCTACATCATTGTTGAGCATAAGCGGAGTTCTGCTTTTCAAAAAATCAGCAACGGGTTTGGCATTATATCCCAAAAATCGATAGGCTTTCAGGTTTTTGTTTACCGCAATTTCGGGGCTTACATCAAGCGTTTCGCCAATTGATTTTACGATGGTTGGCCTGTGGGTATGATATAGCAACGACGACATTCCGCTAAACCCCTCGGTGCCGAAAAGCTGTTCGTAATACAAGCCGCCATCGGCCTGCCGAAATTGGGTGTGGCGTTTGGCGGGAATTTGACCAAGGGTGTGATAGAATGGCATTGAACTGTAATTTGAAGTTTGAGTGGGCTAAGGTTGCTTTTATTGATTGTAAAATTACTGAGTTTTTCTGTTGAAGACAGAATTTGATTAAAGGATGTTTGTATTTATGTGATGTGGATATTCTGATTTAGCTCCAGAATGAGGCGACGAACAATACAATTACATTTTTCTATAAACATTCAAATCCGCTCGCGTTAATCCTATAGCATTCATCGGGAACTGCATTTCAGTCGAGGCCAAATAAATCTTACTTTTGCCATCCTTGAATTAATTGATATTAAGAAATGTATAGAATTCTTTTATTCCTCCTGCTATTGCCCTTTGTTAATAACGCTCAGGAGGTGCTTACCGGGCTGCATATAAATCAGGTGCAGTATCAAAATAGTTTATTGCAAAAGCAAGAGATGGGTGCCAAAGCGGTTAATGATACTGTTTATTATTTCATTTATCACCCTGTTTCCCTGCCCTTTATTGATGACTTTTCTACTAATAAAATTAATAATGGCTCTCATACTAATTGTCTTCCTTGGATAGAGTATGTGAAATTTAAAGTCGGTCTTATTCCTGATACAATCTTTACTGGAAGACTTGAACCTTCGATAAGAACCATTCTAACACAAACTGCCACAAGCACAGTTTGGACAGAAACAACCGACACCCTTCCATTCAAAACTGTTTACTTTTTTGTATACGCTCACCCGGAAACCCCTATCGATACGGTAAAATATTATCCAACCTATAGTCAAATCGACAGTGTTTATTTTGATACATCACTGGCTATTGTATCAAAACAACTTTATACTTATCTCGACACCGTAATACTTGTCAATGAGTTTAAAAGAGTGATTAAATGCTATGAAACAGGTAACCCACTTTGGACTGACAATAATGTTTACCTAAATTCGCATTATCCCATTCAGCCCCCAACAGTGGGAGTAGCTACCTTCGATGGTGCCGACAGTCATGGTGTGCCGTATGACTGGAGTGTTGTGCCTAATTATTTGCCTCACGGCATTGCCGATTACTTAACCTCTTTACCCATTGATATGAGTGCTCTAGAAGAAACAGACAGCACTGTATATTTCAGTTTCTATTTCCAACCGCAGGGACGGGGGGGGAACGTGCCTCAAAATATAGATAGCCTTTTGTTACAGTTTAAAATAAACGATGCCGATACCTTAACCGATACATGGAAAACAGTTTGGTATTCCGAAGGTTTCGGTTTGGGACAGGATAATGCCACTTCAGAGGAATATCGTTTTAAGTATGTTTCTTTCAAGGTGGATACTGCCTATTACTATAAAGGATTTCAGTTCAGGTTTCTTAATTATGCAACCCTCACCGGGGCGGTTGACCAATGGCATCTGGATTTTGTGAGATTGGATAAGAATAGGTCAGCGGGGGATTCTGCATATATCGACCGAGCTTTTGTTTACCCTCATAAATCCTTGTTGAAGGAATATCAGAATATTCCCTATACGCATTACTCTTATAGAAAGAATTTAGGATTTGATATGTTGCATGAAAACCTTAATCCCTATATCCATAACCTAAGAGATGTTCAGGCTAATACACGAATTTTAGCTCAATTGAGCCAACGGGATAACACTAGCCAAGTAGAAACAGTGTTTAACACTACTATAGGGTCAAGTTCAAATGTTAAACCATCCAACTATTGCCAAGTGGGGGTTGATTGTAAAGACGCCACTACCAATGAAACATTTCTAATTTATGGAATGAATACAGAATTTCCTGCTGGAAGCGATTTGGAAGATACTGGACAATTTAATCTAACACTTATAATTGACTCAGTTTTTAATGACTTAAACTATGAAAACGATACTGTTCGAACTGCTCATAACTTCTACAACTACTACGCCTACGATGACGGCACTGCCGAAAACGGTTATGGATTGAATGTGCTTGACGGGCAAATATCCATGCGGTATAAGATTTATAAACCTGACACCTTGCAAGCTGTGGCAATGTATTTCGACCCGCAAACCATCAATTTCTTTACTGATGATAGCCCTTATATGTTTACCCTGCAAGTTTATTCGGGAAGCGACAGACCAGAAACTCTTCTTTATGAAGAGGATTCTCTAAAGGTGAAATTTGGCACTACGCATTTCTATTCCAGAATCAACGATTTTGCGTACTATTTTCTTAAACCCGTAAATTATATTTCCCCATATACCAATGTTATGTCAACCGATAGTGTTGGTCATTTGTTTATAGGCATTAAGCAACAAACAGCTCAAGTGCTTGGTCTTGGTTTCGATAGAAATAATAATTCCAACGAAAATATGTTTTACAATATTCAGGATGGAGCAGGCTGGTATCAAAGCCAATTGCCTGGCTCCTGGATGATGCGACCCTGCTTTGGTGAGCCTTTCACCACACCCATTGGGATTAATGAAAGCCCCGAAAAACCGGAATTCGTAGTGGTACCTAATCCCGCTCAGGAATCATTTAGCCTCTATTCAAGCGAATTTTATGCTGCTGCAACCTACGAAGTCCGCATTTCAGATTTATCGGGAAGATTGGTTTTGAAAGGGAATACTTTGCAAAACATTTCGCTGGCCGATTTGGAAAGCGGGGTATATACCGTGAATGTGCTGGACAATTCTGGAACTAATTTTGGAGCAAAGAAATTAGTGGTGATGAAATAGAGCATGAAGATTCTCGGAATTATTCCAGCTCGATTAGCTTCCACACGTTTTCCGGCTAAGCCCCTTGTGGATATTGGCGGAACATCAATGGTTATGCGAACATTCAGGCAGGCTCAGAAATGCCCGTTGCTTGCGGATGTGGTGGTGGCAACTGATGATCAGGGGATATTCGACCACGTTGTGGCAAATAGCGGAAAAGTGGTTTTAACACGAACAAATCACGATACCGGAACCTCTCGTTGTGCCGAAGTGCAGCAACAAATGCCCCACTTCGATGCTTGCATAAATATTCAGGGTGACGAACCCTTTATTTCTCCCAATCAAATTTCGGCTGTTGCTCAATTGCTTATAAAGGGTGCAGAGATTGCCACTTTAGCTAAACCCGATTCGAACCGCGAAAGCCTGATGGAAACCAGTGCCGTTAAAGTGGTATTAAACCACAAAAACGAAGCTATGCTTTTCTCTCGTTCATTGATTCCTTTCGTTCGGGAATATTCAGATAGCAGAACTTATACTTGGCTTCGGCATGTAGGTATTTACGGTTATCGGGCTGATATTTTAAAGCAGCTTGTTACGCTCCCGACCGCCCCGCCCGAACAATATGAAAGTTTGGAACAGCTTAGGTGGATGTATAACGGCTATAAAATAGAAGTAGGCCTCACCGATGAAGATTCGCACAGTATTGATACGCCTGCCGATTTAGAACGCGTGAAAAAGCATTTTGGGTATTAAACGAATTGGCGTTTGCCTTTGTACCCAATATTTACTTCATAAACAATCTCACCATATTCTGTAATCTGTTATAGCTAATATGTAAGCATTTTACTTCTGTATCCACCAAAAGACTTGTAAAATTGGGCTAAGACCGGGCTTTCCTACCTAGGTCTTAAGGGCTTTGACTTGCACATTTTCTTTTATTCTCTCGAAAAAATACGCTCCGAAGCGTATATCCATAAAAAGGTATCTGAGGACATTTGCTCATCGAATCACGATAAGCAAAACAAAATCCCTAAAGAATGCTCCTTTTCATTACAAATCATTGCTTTGTTCCCGAAAGATTCCCTCCCGGAGGATGAAAATGCTCCGAAAAAGGTCGGGGATGTATCGGAAAAGAATTCCGAAGCATCGGTAAAGGATTCCGAAGCATCGGAAAAGGATCCCGAAACATCGGGAAAGGATTCCGAAACATCGGTAATGAATTCCGAAACATCGGGAAAGGATTCCGAAACATCGGTAATGAATTCCGAAGCATCGGTAACGGATTCCGAAGCATCGGTAACGAATTCCGAAGCATCGGTAATGGATTCCGAAGCATCGGTAAAGGATACCGAAGCATCGGTAACGGATTCCGAAACATCGGTAATGAATTCCGAAGCATCGGTAACGGATTCCGAAACATCGGTAACGGATTCCGAAGCATCGGCAACAAAAACAGACACAAAAAAAACAAATAATCACAATAAAATAAAGAAAAGAGTATCCTCAATTGCATTTCACGAAGAAACCCCGTTTGGAATAAAAAGGAGGAAAAGTGTTGGATTAGATACTATTGAAGATTACATAACGACCATGACTACTCAGTATTATGGGTCGTTGAAGAAATAATAAATAAATAAACTATTAGTTCAGCCCGAAAAACATTGTCTCATAGTAGCTGAGAATATAATCAATCCTTTACCCCTTAAACAACCTCAGCACCTTCGGCAATCTGTTCCACCTCAGATGAGGGTATTTTACTTCTGCAGCACCAAAAGACTTATAAAATCGGGCTAAGCCTTCGTTGTTACTGCCTTCAAAATCGAAGGTAGCCCTTTGTTCAGCATGGCTTTCAATAAACTTATCCAGCAAAAAGGGTAAAGCTCCACAGGTTCGGCCTTCGGATGTATTTCCCGAAAACAGAAAGATATAATGATTGTTGCTCCACACAAAAACAGCTCCGGATACGGGTCTTCCTTCCTTTAAAGCCATGCACACATAAGCCGAATCCCTTCTTATTCCTTCCGTAATCAGCCTTTCCAGACGCTCATAATCTGCATTGTTCCATTTGCCTATTTCAGCCCCTTTATCTTCTCTGAATAGCGTAATTACAGCTTTTATGTCGGCATTCTGTTGAATGCTTAAATTGTCTTCCTCTGCCTTTTTAAGGTTGTTCCTTAAAGTGCGGTCGTAGCCTTTTTGCAATACTTCATACCTGTCGGTTAAATCTAAATGATGAGTAAGCCAAGAATCAACCTTCAAACCCTCTGCTATATTTGCAGAGATAGGATTTCGGGAGTTGAAATTGTATTCGATCAGTTTAATCTGTTTCGGAATAGCTTGTATGAAATTATCGCCTGACAAGTCGCCTTTTCCAAATACACCCAATTGCTGCACAAAAAAGGGAGTGAAAATGTAATTTATAGTAAATCGGCTGCGGATAGGCAAAGGCATTACGGCATCGTAATTGTTGAGCACTAAGGCACTCCAGCCTGGGGTAACAGTGTTTAAATACCAAGAGTAGCCGTAGATTAAGCCGTTTTCGGCTGATGCTATACAGGCATCCCATCGAGAAAAATCTATTTCCGAATGGGCAAGGTAGCGTATCAAAAAACTAAAATTGGTTTAATTCTATCAAAGTAAGGTCGTCGCTTACTTTCATAAATGGCACAAAGTTGGCTGCATTGGCTACCCGATAGAAGGAGGTATTGTGTCGCAGAAAAAGTTCGTCACCCAGTTTTAGCATTTTCACGCCTTCGTAATCAAAGATGCCATATACCACCAATTTGGTTCGGCCATATTTATAGCCTTTGTAATTTAAAGGTGAACGCCAAAATTCAACCCACATTCGTCCGGCAATTTGCCGTGGGCGAGAACCTACTGCATTCGCACTATCGGCCGAGCCATAATTTTTACTTATTTCATATATTTCTACTTGTTTAGAAAAGAGCATTTCATCCTTTTTTACCACCGAGCCATCATCGGCCAAAATATCGTCGGAACCCAATTGCTGCAATGAATCGGGGGCGGCATTGGAAAGCGTTTCCAAACTATCTGTCTTAGCTGTATGATTATTGTCAGAAACAGTTTTATCTTGCTCTTGCTTCTTAACCTCGGTGCTATCGGTTTTCTTTTTTATGAAGGGGTTTGTTTTTTCGGCAAATTCTAAAAACTTGCTTATTAGCCCAATTTGATTTTTTTCATTATTGCCGTGGTTAAGGTTGGCCTGAATTTTAGAGTCAAGATAATAGAACGTTACGCTCGCACCAATAACCAGCCCTAAGGTTATTCCTGAAAAAAATGTAAATACATTATTTCCAAACCGTTTAAGAGCATCAAATTTAGCTGGCGTTTCCAAGTGGACAAAAGTAAAATTTTATGGGCAACAATTTAAGATACCTTTCCTTAATCTCTTTCGACAAAACGCTTTAACGTCAGTTTTCGTTTAGCCGATAAAATATCCATCCAGTTTTCGGCATGAAACTCCATTTTAACCAAGCCCGATGTGGGGATGTTTTCGATTTTCTCATCGCTCAGAAACTCTGCTAAGGCCGTTATGGCGGGGTTGTGACCAATTAACAGCACCGATTTAGCATTTTGAACTTCCATCACAAGGACGAGCAATGCGTTTAGGGATGCAGCGTAAATTTTCTCCTCATACACCACTTTCCCGGGATTAAAATTTAACCGAACAAGCTCCAGCGTTTCCCGAGTTCGCTGTGCTGTGCTACAAAGCGTTAAATCTACAGCGAATGAACTGCTTTTTAAAAACTGACCAACTTCTTCGGCGTTTTGCTTCCCACGCTTGTTCAACACCCTGTCGAAATCAAGCTGTACCGGATTATCCCAACTACTCTTGGCGTGGCGTAATAGAGTTAAGGTAAGCAATATTGGAGTTATTGATTAATCTTCCTCATCAAAAGTAAGCACCACCGGATTGCTCACACCTTTTCCATACGCCCTGTTTATGGCCATATTGGGGGCAATTTTGTCAAACTCACGAGGGCGAAGACTTTTCTTTTGGTCGCGAACATCGAACAGTTTTTGGCGGAACATATTTCCATCTTTATCTAATCGCACCGATGAAACCATTCCGCCCCATCCATCGCTATGTGTGGCTGGTCTCTGGTCGTTTTTAAGATTGGCGTTTTTGGCATTATCCATAAATATTATATAATGGTCTCCTTGATAGTATTGATAATAAAACGACATGGTGTTAGAACTTTCGTAGGAATGGTAATAGCTTGTACTGCCCGCTTGGGATTTAGGTATTTTCTTCGCCCAAATCATTTCACCGTCCGGGTCAAGAAACATTACATAAATATCGTTGTAATAATAGTGGTAGGTGGTGCGGGTTGAGTTTCCGCTACGGGTAACAGTTACCGTGTAATAGAATTCCTCTGCCGTTACGGTCATTGTGCCATCATCATTAAACCGAACATAACTCAAGTTCAGATTCGAAGCTTCTTGGTCGCCATCCTTTCCTTTCTTGTTCTCTTTCTTATCCATTTTCTTTTGAGTTTTCAAGTTCTCAAATTGTTTGATTACGTTATCGGGTATTTCATTAAATTTGAAATCTTCAAACACTTCCCCCTTCATTTCTGCCGACATAACTCCATCTACACCGCTCCGTTCATTAGAGTAAAAACCAATAAGCTGAATGTTTCCTTTTTTGTTTTCATACATCCGAAGCGAACCCACAAACTTTGATTTAAAATCTAAATCAATTACTTTCACTTCTTTTGAATCCTTGGTAATTTTCAGCACTTTCAAGTCAAAAACTTCCTGCTTCTTTTTGTCCACTTTCTCTTTGCCTTTTTTCATTTTAATCAAAATGTAGGCATTCCCGGCTTTGTCTAATTGGTAATCTATGTTGTCAATTTCGGCTTCGGTGTAAGGCATCTTCACTTCTTTACCCCAAAGTTTATTCATATCTTTATCGAAGATATTTATGCCTATCACGTCTTTATTCTTTTTGTCGTTTCGCTCTTCGGGCTTGGTGCGATATTGCACCATAAGCATGGTGGTGTCGTAGTTGAAATAGAAATTATATTTTCCAACAATGGCAAAGGAATAGAAGCCCGTGGCGGTCATAACCCCCGAAAGCTTCTTTGATTCTACAATCTTTTTTTCTTTTCCTTTCAGTTTGGCCGATTTCAGGTCAATTTGATCGCAGTAAAGCTGCTCTTTTTTGTTCTTTTTATCCCAGGCCGAATAAAACCAATACTGGTTATTACCCATTTTTTTCAAACCTTCGTTTGTAAAGCCTTTCGGGTACTTTTTTAAATCCACCGTTTCCGTCCCCTTAGCCTTAAACTTGCTGTCAAACTTCTGAAACACCATTGCTTTCTTAGGACGAATGGCTACTTCGGCCAAGCCCTCTTCTTTGCTGCCAATAAATCCAATGTCGAAATGCTTTTTAGGAAGTTTGAAATCGGCTCCCCAGTTTAGTTTAACATTATCGTCCTTTTTGATGGACGCTTTTTGAGCCAATAGACCGTTAGAGATTAATAAAACAAGTGCGAAAAGGGTGTGGCGAAAGTTCATTTCGATTTTAAAAATTTGGGCGAAAGTATTTTAAAATCTATTTCGATTTATTAAGATAGTAATGGAAGCGAAAAAAATTAACCCTCCACAGTCTCCCACTTCTCCGCACAAAGCTATTTGACTTCTACCGATGAAAATGCGGCAATCCTTTCTTCTCTACTCCCAAATCTTCCAAGAAGCCAACTGGATATTTAACATCGGTTAAATAAAGCCCTTTGCCTGTAACCGATTCGGCAGCTTTTCGACGGTTTTTCGACAGAATTACATCCCGAAAATCTTCTGTATTCATTTTCCCTAAGCCCACCTGAACCACTGTTCCGACAATGGCTCGCACCATGTTGCGGAGAAAACGGTCCGCCGTGATTCGGAAAACATACATTTCATTATTCTCTAACCAAAAAGCTTCCGATATTTTGCAGATTTTGGTTTTTACTTGCGTCCTCCCTTTACTGAAACAGCCATAATCTTCATATTCTAAAAGCAGGGCAGCCGCATCATTCATCTTTGCAGTGTCTAAAGATTGATGATAATGCCAGGCCAAATCCTCTATAAAAGGGTTCCGCCGTTTTAATATGTAATAATGATAGGTGCGGCTAAGGGCGTCGAATCGGGAGTTGAAATCAAGAGAAACCTTGCATACTTTATATACAACAATGTCACCGGGCAGCATTCGATTTAATTTGAAAGCTATAGTGGCTTCATCGTATTCGGTTTCGGCATCAAAATGGGCAAAGAAATTTGTGCTATGCACACCTGTATCAGTACGTCCGCAACCTGCCGTTTCTGTTTTAACGGCAAAAATTTGACTTAATCTATCGTCTATTAAAGCCTGAACCGCAACGGCATTTTCCTGAATTTGCCATCCATGGTATGCTGTGCCTTTAAAAGATAAGTGAAGAAGATAGCGGCTCAAAGAGTGTTTTCGGTTTCAAGCGTAAAGTTAGAACGGCAAAGCAAGCGAAAGCTATTTATTGTAGAAAAGTATATAATTTCACGCCCAAAATCAAAACATTTGGACTCTACTTTAATTCTTACCATCGACTTGGGAACATCGGGACCGAAGGTGGCTTTGTTTGACGAAAAAGCGAATTGCATCGACAATGTTTTCCGGGATGTGCCGCTCCTTCTTTCTGAAAACGGTGGTGCAGAACAACGTCCTCAGGATTGGACAGATGCTATTGAAGCCTGTTTTCAGGAACTTGTGCAAAAGGCAGGTATAGACAAGAAAAACATCAAAGCAATAAACTGCACCAGTCAATGGAGCGGCACTGTGGCTATAGATAAAGATGGAAAACCACTCATGAATTCCATAATCTGGATGGATAGCCGGGGAGCAGAGGTTACCCGAAAGGCTGTGGAAGGGCTCGTCAATGTGGAAGGCTATGGAGCAGATAAACTCTGGAAATTAGTGCGGCTTACGGGTGGAGCACCTGCCAAAAGTGGCAAGGATCCTATTGGCCATATTCTTTATATCCAAAAACATTTGCCTGATGTATATGCCAAAACCCATAAGTTTCTGGAACCAAAAGACTACCTGAATCTTTGGCTTACCGGGAAATTTGCTTCATCTTATGATTGTATTACACTGCATTGGCTCACCGATAATCGGGATATAAACAAGGTTTCGTACAATGATGGTTTGATTAAGATGTTTGGGGTGGATAAGGCCAAATTGCCCGACCTTGTTCCGGCAAATAGCGTTTTGGGAAACATTTCATCTGAAATTGCTTCACGTTGGGGGCTTTCGCCTGATGTGAAAGTAGTTTCCGGCACTCCCGATGTGCATTCGGCGGCAGTGGGTAGCGGTGCGGTGAAAGATTTTGAGCCACACATTTATATAGGTACCTCGAGTTGGCTGGTTTGCCACGTTCCTTTTAAAAAAACCGACCTCTTTCATAATATGACCACCATCCCATCGGCTATTCCCGGCCGATATATGGTGGCAAATGAGCAGGAAACCACCGGTGCTTGTTTGAATTTTTTAAAGAATAACCTTTTCTATAATCAGGATGAGCTAAACGACCAGCCCGCTCCGGCTGACTTCTACAAACGCTTAGACAAAATGGTGGAAAGCACCGAGCCTGGCAGCAATGGATTGATGTTTCTGCCCTGGCTTTACGGCGAACGCAGTCCGGTGGAAGACCATTATGTGAGAGGTGGCTTTTATAACCTGAGCCTTAACCATAAACGCCCCGAAATGGTTCGAGCAGTTTACGAAGGTGTTGCATTTAATACACGCTGGCTACTTTTTTATGTAGAGAAAATGGTTGGGAAGAAGTTTGAGGCAATTAACTTTATCGGAGGCGGTGCCAGAAGCGATGTATGGAGTCAGATTTTGGCCGATGTTTACAATCGCCCAATACGGCAAATGGCCGACCCGCTAATGAGTAATAGCCGCGGAACAGCACTTTTGGCTCTTCAGGCATTGGGATATTTAAAGTTTGAAGATTTCGGCAACAATGTTGAGGTAAAGAAAACCTTCTATCCCCGCAAGGAATACACCTCTCTTTATGATGAACGATTTAAAATCTTCTTGAAAATTTACGAGAAGAATAAGGGGGTTTGGGCGGCGTTGAATTCGAGAGGCTGAGGGAATTCTTGTATTTCTTTTGAGGGCTAACAAATCGCATATTTTTATTATACAGATTTCTAAAAGGAATTCGTTACTCTCCACCTACGGGAGCTCCCCCTTAGGTGGAACTGCTTCGTTCTCAAACCTTTCAATATGGCGTCCTTCATAGTCTGGAAGGACTTTTGGAAATCCACTATACTTTTTTCTGCCGATATAACATCCTTAACGGGATTAACCGATGATTTGAAGGCCTTTTTAGGGACAACATATTGGTAATATCAACACGGTAACTATAGGTGTAGTTGCAGGGATAGGAAATGCACTTGCGATACATATCCTTGCAGTTGTAGGCACGTGTAAGTGATTTGCGATACAAGTGCCGGGAGTTGCAGGCACTCGTAAGTGATTTGCGATACAAGTGCCGGGAGTTGCAAGCACTCGTAAGCGATTTGCGATACATGTGCTGGGAGTTGCAAGCACGTGTAAGTGATTTGCGATACATGTGCTGGGAGTTACTTTGGCGTTTTTGAGGGGTGTTAAAAACAAATATACACATCATTCAGTCAATTGGTTAGGTAAAATAGACCCGAAAAAGCAAGAATTTTGTTCATTTTTTGGGACTTTCTCAAGACATGTGGGTACGCGGTATGGACAACTGCCCTAGCAGGCAATGTTGCTAAGATACACTCTCATGTATGTTCATGGATACAAAATAGTATATGTCGTCTTTCTTTCTTGTCTCATTTCCGAGCTTTGTTGGTGTTATTCCACAAATTGTCGATTATCTTACAATAGAATATTTAGGTCTTTAAAATATCATAGAGAAAATGGAGGGTGAAAAAGAGTTTAAGAAAAAGAGGCGAGAAATGGAGAAGGAGGCGAGAACAGGAATATTAATTTGCTTTTATAGTTGGCAAGTTGGGGTGTGGCTTGAATTAAAAATTTAAGTAATTACTTTAGCAAACATAATTCGTAAGAACTTGCACCCCGAAAACGTAATGCATTATGCTAAAACAGGAATTTAAGCCTTATTATGATATAGTGATAATTGGGTCGGGGGTTAGCGGGCTTACTTCGGCAGCCATACTCAGCAAGGCGGGTTATTCGGTTTGTGTGTTGGAGTCCGATAGCCGGGTGGGGGGATACTTAGCTGGGTTTCGCCGAAAAGATTTCAGGTTCGACACCGCTATTCACTGGCTAAACCAATGCGGGCCGGGTGGAATGGTTACCCGGGTGTTTGATTTCATTGGCTCCGATTATCCCGTGCCTAGGGTGCAAACAATTATAAGAAGATATGTTGGCGATTCATTTAACTACTTGCTTACCGATAACCCCGACGAATTGCGTAACCAATGGATGGCCGAATTTCCGCACGAAAAAGAAGGTATTATTCGCTTTTTTGAGGCCGCTAAAAGTCTGGGGAAATCCTTTGTAAACTTCGGCAGGCTATTCCGCTCCATGGAGACAATGAATCTGTTTGAGAAGGCTCAATACGGATTGAAGATGCTGAGTTCGGCCATTCCATTCATAAAATATTTAGGCTACGAAGGTGAAGCAGGTTTAGAAAAAGGGCTGAATAAGTTTTTTAAAGAAAAAAAACTCCACGATGTTTTCTGTTCTGAAGACAATATTCTTTCCTGCTTGGTGCCGATTGGCTGGGCCTATTTCCACGACTATCAAATGCCGCCCATCGGTGGCAGTCAGGTTTTTCCTGAATGGTTGAAATACGTTACAGAATATTACGGTAATGAGATTTTCCTGAAATGCAGGGTTACAAAAATCCTTATCGAAAACGGACAAAGTCAAGGTGTAGAGTTTGAACATCGAGGGAATATTCACAGCATAAAAAGCAACTACGTATTAGCCGCCTGCGATGTAGAAACGCTTTATGAAAAGATGCTTCCTCCGCAATATGTAAAAGAAGAATTTAAAGAAAAACTCAGGGGAGCTGTGCTTTACAGCTCTTCGGTTACGATTTCCATTGCATTGGATTGCCCCGCCGAAGATTTGGGTTTTGGAGAAGAGCTTATTTTCATTACGCGGGATGATGTGAAGAAAGAAGAACACTGCAATGGCGACCCTTACACTTCTGCCATAAGTATATTGGCTCCCGCCCAACGTGACAAAACACTTGCTCCCGAAGGCTGCGGAACACTTACCTTATACGTTGCCGGAAACATTGAATACAATGATTTTTGGAAAGCAGAAAAAGATGCGAATGGCAAATTTATTCGTGGCGAAGCTTACAAAAAGCACAAAGAAGAATACGCCGAAATACTCATTAGCCGAGTGGAAAAGCAAATGGCACCAAGTTTACGCCAGCATATTTTGTTTTATGATATTGCTACCCCAGTTACTCACCAGCGATACACAGGAAACAAAAATGGGAGCATAATGGGAGCCAAACCCGGCAAGCATAATATGCAAGCCAAAATTGCTCATCATCAAACGCCTGTGGATAAGTTAATCTTGGGCGGGCATTGGGCCGAATTGGGTGGCGGTGTGCCCATTGCGGTGAAATCGGCCATTAATGCTTCATTGGTTCTATTGAAGAAAGAAAACAAAACAGCTTACAAAACCTTGAGCCGCTTTATGGATGGAAAAATTTCTACCAAAGAAGTACAAGCTGCCCCATGTTTTAAACCTTACGATAACTCCTGGGTGCAAAACCCAACACCCGCCACCCGAAAAGCGTTGCGGGAAGAAGAAGTAGAAACAGATTCGGATTTTAATTGAAATGCAGTTAAGTCGTGTTAAATATTGAAAAATGTTTTGGCCTAAATACGAGACCATACTACAGCTAAACTACTTCTTCACTACTCCAATAAATGGCTCAAAAATCTGACTAATATAGATTTTCCCATCCAAGGGCAAAGCCGTAGAAGCTCCGCTTATCTCCTTCCCGCTTGACTGATACAGCAATTTGCTCTCCCCGCTTTTGGGATTAATTTCCCAAACCTGCGATGGCGATATTTTCTCTTTGTGCTTGGCATGCCCAACAAATTTTATAAAGTCGGGATGAGCAGTTGTATATAGCAAACCATTATCTACAATCAGGTTATCCAATCCTTTTATATTAGATACTCTTCGGCCTTGTTTGCCTTTGGCTATGTAGTCTTTCTTTAGCAATTCATTTGAATAGGAATACAGACCCTTCATACGTGTAGTGGCAATAAAAAGTGAGGAATCAGTAATTGCTACCCCATTGGCATAAGCCATTTTTCGGATTAGAAATTTCCATTTCTCTTCTTCTACATCATATTTAACCACCGACGATTTTTTTTGATTTAGAAGGTATTGCCAAAAGACACTTCCTTTACCCATCGAGTTACTCACATAAATATTCCCTTTTGCATCCACATCCAAATCGTTTGGATTGATTAGATATTCCGGTGAAACAAAGATTTTATCGAAAACCAAAGCCTTTTCCTTACATATAAACCGAATGATTTGCTGCCACTTGGAGGTTTGATTATGATCTATGGCATATAAATAGGTTTGGCCATTGATGGTTTCTATATCAATGCCGTGCAAATCGAGATGAATCGTATCGGGCAGATTGGAGATTGCCATCTTTTGAGAACTGTTTGATTTTGGGTCAATCAAGTAAAAGGCTGATTCGGGGTTCGTCAACCTTCGCTCTGCACACGAAGCAACTATAAACGATTCTCCATTATAGTTATAGACAGCTAAATCTTCGGGTCCTACACCAGTTTGAATGGTCAAGAATTGTTTGTTTGGGGTAGTTTCATACGTTTTGCAAGAAGAAAGAAATAGGAATAAAGAAAGGCAAAATACAGCCATAATTTTGTTGCTGAATATCCTCGTAAGTTCCAATAAAATTAGGCTAAATGGCGTGTTTTTTATCACCTGAAAAAGTTTTTAAGAATTTGTTAAAAGTATTAGGAAACTTAGGATTTGTTGTTTGAAAAAAAATAATTTCATCGAAATAGTTTTGTTAATTAAAAAGTCTTTCTTACGTTTGACAAAAATTTCGGGACTGTAAGCGTATTAAAATCAAATTCTATCACCTTTAAAAATGATAAAAATGAACAACAAAATCGTAGTACCATTAGATTTCTCTGAAGATTCTGTGAATGCTTTAGAATATGCAATTGAATTTGCAAACCGTTCAGACAGCGACATCATTATGGTGTATGTAGTAAAAACCAGCCGTTTTGATTTTATGCGTGGCGTAGAAACTGTTGCTAGTAAAGGCGACTTTGAAGAATTTACCCATAAATATCAGCCTTTACTAAAAGGCAAACTTACTTGGGAGGTTAGAAAAGGCGGCATTTCTTCCGAAATTATTGCTTTGGCCAATAGTGTAGAAGCGTGGCTAATAATTATGGGGTCTCACGGGGTAACCGGTTTTATGGAAAACTGGATTGGCAGCAATGCTTTTAAAGTAGTGAGTCAAAGCAAATGTCCTGTATTAACCGTTCGTGGCGATTTCAAAAAACGAACGGTAAACAATATTGTGATGCCAATCGATAACTCTTGGGCTTCACGCCATAAAATACCGTCAACAGTTGATATCGCTAAGATTTTTCATGCAAGTATTAATATATTAGGCACATTGCCTAAAGACGATAAAGAGGAAGAATTTAAAATCAAGAAATTCGTTCATCAATCAGAAGAAAAGGTGCATAAAAGTTTGGTAAAAACCAGTGTTTCATTTGTCAGTGGGGGGAATGTGGCTAAAATGACTGTTGATCACGCCATTGCTTCGGATGCCGATTTAATTACAATTATGACTGATGCCGATGAAGATTTGTCGAAAATGATTTTGGGCGGATATGCTCAATACATGGTGCATCATTCGTCAATTCCAATTCTATGCGTTCAGCCCAAAGCTGATTTAACGGTAAAGGATTGGATGTCGTAAGGATTCTCGTTTTATTGGCATTGTAGAGGTTAAGCGAAACAACCTTGTCTTGCTTTAGGCTACCCTTAAATAAAGCATAGTGCAATAGGGATTTACCTAATCAGCGTTACAGTTCCCCTGTAATAATGGGGATACTTATCATAAGCATGTAAATTTATCTGATAAGTGTAAACACCCTGATTTACTGGTTTTCCGGTATCTTTCACAGTGCCGTTCCAGCCTTCGTTAATGTTTTTGGAATGGAATAATTCGCTTCCCCAGCGGTCGAGAATCACCATTTCGAAATCGCGAATACCGCTTCCCCGTGCCATAAACAGTTCGTTCTTGTCGTCGTCGCTTGGAGTGAAAGCCGAGGGTATGTAAAAGGCAAAGGCAGGATTCACAACCACTATTTTCTTTACCGTATCATCACAACCAAACTGGTTTGCAACTAAAAGCGTAACCGGATATTTTCCGGTGTCGGAATATTGATGTTCGGGATTTTGAATGTCGGAGGTAGCCCCTTCGCCCAAGGACCAAGCCCAAGTTACAGGTTCTCCAAGGGTTCTGTCGGTGAAATAAACTGTGGGGGTAAACAAAATATCTGCCGGGTTTGGTGTAAAACTGAAATCGGCAATAGGGCGGGGATTTGCCGTAATGTAATCGGGCATTGTTAAGGTTGCAGAACAAATTTTGTTTGAGATTTCTGTTAAGGAAACTGTATAGGAGCCTGCTACGTTATAGGCTGTGCTTGGCTGTGAAGAATTAGGGGTATCGCCGTTCCCTAAATCCCAAAAATATTGGTCAATTGTTCCTGTTGATATTGTGGAAGCCATGGCATCAAAATCTACGCTAAAGGGAACACAATCTGTCAGTATATCAGCAGAAAAAGCCACGCTAGGCAGCGGATTTATGGTTACCGGAATCGTAGTGTCGTACGTACAACTCAGAGCAGAGGTAACTGTAAGCGTTACTAAAAACGTATTGGCACTTAAATAGGTATAGATTGGATTAGGAACATTATCTGTTGCCGGAGGTTCGCCGAAATCCCATGTAAATGTGGCTAAACTTCCCGACGAAATGGTGCATTGATGGAAGAATTCAGTTGGAACGTTCATACACTCTTCTGCCGCTGTGAAATTCACAAACGGAGTAGCATTTACTGTTATTGTTACATCATCGGAATCAAAGCAGGTATTGGCATCCGTTACCGTGAGGGTATAAATAGTAGTTGATTTCGGGTCGGCATCAGGGTTGGGAATATTGGGGTCGGAAAGATTAGTAACAGGTGACCAAACAAACACATTTCCGTTTCCTGACCCATTTAGCGGTGTTGTTTCATTGTAACATATTGTAATATCCTGACCCGCATCGACAATCGGTAAAGGATTTACGGTTACTTCAACATCATCGGTTTGCTCACAGCCATTAGCATCGGTAACCAAAACTGTATAGATAATGGTAGCTGCTGGATTAGCAGTTGGGTTTTGTAAAGTGTTGGCCGAAAGATACTGATTGGGAGTCCACAGATAAGAAACGCCTCCACTTGCTGATAATTGGGTACTGTTTCCAATACATATAGCTACATCCGTTCCGGCGTTGGCGGGCGGTAGTGGATTTACGGTTACAATTACATCAGCGGTATTCACACAATTGTTTGCATCGGTAACGGTAACCGTATAAGTGGTAGTTATTATCGAATTAGCTACCGGATTGTCGATATTTGTTGCATCCAATCCCGTTCCCGGACTCCAGGAATAACCAACTCCGCCAGTAGCCAGAAGATTTGTTGATAATCCTTCGCAAATGCTTACATCGCCCCCTGCACTGGCAATGGGGAGCGGATTAACAGTAACAATTATATCATCGGTGGCCACGCAACCATTGGCATCGGTGGCAGAAACGGTATAGGTGGTGGTGGCAACAGGAGTAGCAATTGGAGTTGCAGAGGTGGGAATATCGAGGCTTGCTGCCGGCGACCATACGTAAGACAGACCACTATTTTCGGACAAGTTAGCTGAAGCTCCAATACAAATTGCCTGATCTATTCCGGCATTAGGTGTTGGTAAGGGATTCACCGTTATCGTAACATCATCTGTATTCACACAGGTGTTTGCATCAGTAACAGTAACGGTATAAAGTGTAGTTGTAGTTGGGCTTGCCGTTGGATTTCCCACAACGGCACTTGATAAATTTGTAGTTGGATTCCACGAATATTGTGTTCCGCCCGTAGCTGTTAATAAAGTAGAAGACCCAATACAAATGGGCACATCTAAACCCGCATCGGCAATAGGCAGCGGATTTACGATAATATCAATATCATCGGTTTTTACGCAGCCATTTCCATCAGTTACGGTTACGGTATAATTAGTATTAACCTCTGGATTTGCCACCGGATTATTAATATTTGTTACAGATAACCCTGTAGCAGGAGTCCAACTATAATTAACGCCTCCAGATGCCTGAATTTGGGTGGATAATCCAATGCAAATAGGAGCGTCAGGCCCAGCATCAGCATTCGGAAGCGGGTTTACGGTTACAATCACATCGTCGATAGCGGAACAGCCATTGGCATCGGTGCCAGTAACAGTATAAGTGGTAGTAGCTAATGGTGTAGCAACCGGATTTGAAATTGTAGCATTGTTTAAACTGGCTGCTGGCGACCAAACATAAGAAAGGCCACTATTCTCCATTAAATTGGCCGATGCTCCTATACATATAGCTTGATTTACTCCGGCGTTTGGTGTAGGTAGCGGGTTAACGGTTATGATTACATCATCGGTGTTGATGCACAAATTGGCATCGCGAACCATTACCGTGTAAGTGGTGGTAACCGTTGGGTTTGCATTTGGGTTTGATACCTGAGTATTGGAAATTCCTGCGGCGGGTGACCACAAGTAATTAACTCCCCCTGCTGCATTCAAGGTTGTTAAATCATTTATACAAATTGCTGCATCAGGTCCGGCATTGGCAGGGGGAAGAGGGTTCACGGTTACATTCACATCATCATCGTCCACACAGCCATTAATATCGGTAACCGTAACGGTATATAAAGTAGTAGCAACAGGATTAGCTGTGGGATTATCAACATTCACAGCCGATAATCCGGCGGCTGGCGACCATGAATAGCTTACTCCACCCAAGGCTTGAAGGGTTGTATTTAATCCTATACAAATGGGAACATCGGCTCCCGCATCGGCCACGGGTAGCGGATTTACGGTAACAATAATGTCATCGGTAGCAACGCAGCCATTTGCATCGGTGGCGGTAACGGTATAGGTTGTGGTAGCTACCGGAGTAGCTACAGGGGTGGCGATTGCAGGATTGTCCAAACTTGCAGCGGGACTCCATGAGCATGTGAACGCTCCGTTTGCCGATAAATTGGCCGAAGCTCCAATACATATTGCTTGGTCATTCCCTGCATTGGGGGTAGGAAGCAGATTAACGGTTACGGTAACTGCATCGGTGTTTACACAGGTATTTAAATCGGTAACGGTTACGGTATAAGTGGTTGTAGTGGTAGGATTGGCATTGGGATTAGATGCTGTAGTGGAAGACAATCCCAAAGCTGGCGACCAGGAATAAGCTGTTCCTCCGGAAGCTGTTAGTGGTGTTAAATTATTGATACAAATCGCTACATCATTTCCTGCACTTGCCGGCGGAAGCGGATTTACGGTAACGATAATATCATCGGTATCGGTGCATCCGTTTGCATCGGTTACGGTTACGGTATAGGTGGTTGTAACAACAGGATTTGCGACCGGGTTGCTGATATTGGTGGCCGATATGCCTGCACCTGGACTCCAGGAATAACTTACCCCGCCCGAAGCCAGCAAATTGGTTGAAAGTCCAATACATATTGCAACATCGGGTCCGGCATCAGCCACGGGGAGTGGATTTACGGTTATATTAATGTTGTCGGTAGCCGAGCAGCCGTTTAAATCAGTAGCCGTTACGGTGTAGGTGGTGGTTGCGGCGGGTGATGCGGTGGTGTTTCCGTTATTGGGAGTTCCCAAACCTGTTGTTGGCGACCAAACATAACTTGAGCCTCCGTTTGCCGACAAATTGGCTAGGCTTCCTAAACAAATGGCTTGGTCTAACCCTGCATTGGGCGTGGGTAAGGATTTACGGTTACCAATACTGCGTCGGTATTTACGCAAGTGTTTGCATCTGTAACGGTAACAGTATAGGTGGTGGTGGTTGCCGGATTAGCCACCGGGTTTGCAATGGCCGTATTTGATAGACCAGATGCTGGAAACCACGAATACGACACTCCTCCCGTTGCATTAAGATTGGTTGGTGTTCCTACACAAATAGGAGCATCTGGCCCTGCATTGGCGGGAGGGAGTGGATTTACGTTTACAAGAATATTGTCGGTGCCGGTGCAGCCATTTGCATCAGTAACCGTGAGTGTGTAGGGTGTAGTATAAGCCGGAGTAGCGGTTGGGTTCATTATAGCCGCACTGTTCAAACCAGTCGCCGGAGTCCAAGAATAGGTTACGCCGCCACTTCCCATAAAGGTTACGGGAGTGCCCAGGCAGGTGGTTTGGTCGGCCCCGGCATTAGCTGTTGCAACGTTTATATTTACTGTTTTGGTGTTCGTGGCGGTGCATCCATATCTATCAGTAACTGTAACAGTGTAGTTTGAGGTAATCTGTGGAGATGCTACCACCGACGAACCCGCCGTGGTGCTTAACCCTGTGGCCGGTCCCCAAGAATAGGTATAGGCTGGAGACCCTAAAATGGTAACTGCCGACAGCGTAACTCCCTGCCCCCGGCAAACGGTGGCCGAAGCCGGATTAGGCGTTACCGTAATTTGCGGACATAAATTTACTTCTATTACACTTTTGCTGTTTGCCGAACCGCAACTTAAATCATTCCAAAAACCATTTGGATATATTTGTGTGCAATCTTCATTTCCCGAATTATTGGGCTCGCCGCCTGCCCAATGGGTATAGATTACCGGAGCTTGGTCAAACCAAACGAAATTCCCTTCCTGGGCTATATCATTAAATCCAATCCAAATTACGCCACCATATCCTAATGAGTTTAGATTATTTACAATGCAAGTATTTTCTGCAAGGCTTTCCACCGAAATTAAATTTGCACCTAAATTCTGTGCAAAAGCCTGAGCTGAATTACCACTCATTTGCACCGGCAATATAAAATAGAGGCTGCATGCATCTTGGCAGTTTGCCAATTCCACACAACCTGCCCCTGTGAATGCTGCCCGAATAGCTGCTAAATTACAAGTGGACTGGGCAAAGGCAGGGTTTGAGCCAAATATTAAGCCAAAGAGTAATAGTATAACTACTGTTTTCTTGTGCATATAGCCTGCTTGTTAAGGGAATTTTAATGCACAATAATACAACTTATATTTATATAACAAATTTGACGTGAGAAATTGCCGTTTTAAAATGTGGATGGGGTGCAGCTTAATCCGAAAATGCCAAAGCAAATCTTTCACCGAGAGTAATAGTTTTTTCAAAAATTCCCTAATTAGCGGCAGATTCTTTATGGCCATAGCTATTTGCTTTTAGTTAATTAAATCTAAAAGCCAATTATTTAACATTCCGAAAGACATACAATTGAGCAAATTCATTCATTTTCGCTCAAACAAATCCTTTTACCTCTTGTGAAATGAAACAAACTACCCTGCTGCTGCTCTTATTGGCCTTCAATCTATTTGCTTTCGCCGAAAAGGATAAAAAGATAATCAAGGACAAAAAAATCAGTCGGCCCGGGGTTTATCAGGGGTATTCGGAGGCGAAGTATAAAGGGTTTAAGTTTAAATCCTATTACGTGCCAATGCCCGATAGCATTTTGCTTGCGGTTGATGTGTTGCTTCCCAAGGGATTGAAAAAGGGCGATAAAGTTCCGACCATTTTTTATCCCACTCGATACAACCGCTCGATTAAGGCTAAGTTTCCTTTTAGTTTAGTTAAAGACCCAATTTTAGTGGTGGTTTCAGAAGCAGAGATTGAGTTCTTTACTTCTCGCGGTTATGCCTGTGTGATTGTAGATGCAAGGGGTAGCGGAGCATCGCAGGGCTTGCGGAAAATGGAATTCAGCCCGCAGGAAATAGCTGACGGGAAAGATATTGCTGATTGGATAGTGAAACAAACATGGAGCGATGGAAATATTGCTCTTTCAGGTGTTTCGTATGGAGCAACTGTGGCCGAAATGATGCTCATTAATCATCATCCCAATATTAAAGCCTGCATTCCACGCTCTGGAATTTTCGATTTGTACTCCAATATTATGTTTCCGGGGGGCGTGTGTCAAGGTCCGTTTGTAGATGTGTGGGGTTTTACCACTAAGTCGCTCGACAATAATAATTATCTTGTTTTTGGTGGTGCTGCAAAATTGGTAAAGGGCATTCACCCCGTTTTTGGTGATGCCGGAAGGAAGATTCTGAATAAAGCTATCACCACCCATAAAAGCAATTTTGATGTGTTTGGAGGATTAAAATCGGTAAAGTTTAGAGATGATGTTCATCCGGGAATTAATGCCTGTGCCGAATCGTTTAGTAATCACACCTTTCGCAAAGAGATTGAGAATTCAGGGGCTGCCATTTACCGCATTGGCGGCTGGTATGACGGTTCGCTGGCTAAATCCTGCACTGATGGTTTCCAAAATACATCTAACACAAAAAAAGTATTGATTGGCCCTTGGGATCATGGCCCGCAGAATAATGTCAGTCCTTATTCGGCCACTAAGAAGGTAGAGTTTAGCATCTACACCGAAATGCTTCGCTTTTTCGACCATTATTTAAAAGGGATAGATAATGGAATAGACCGTGAACCTGTGTTTACGTATTACACCATAGGGGAAGAATCATGGAAATCCAGCGAAACCTGGCCTTTGAAAAGCGAACAAAAACAACGTTTGTATTTTTCTGCCGATAAAACATTAAACGCTTCTGTCGAAAATGCCAAAGAAGGAACAGTTAGCACAAAACTGGATTATACTGCCACCACCGGTAACACCTCCCGTTGGAATAGTGTTACAACGATGTATATGAACGGCCCAACCAATTATGCCGACCGAAAAGCCGAAGACGAAAAGCTGCTTTGTTTTACCTCGCTACCCTTAACCGAAAGCAAACTCATTACCGGCCACCCTTTGGTTACGCTGCAATTTAGTGCTGATGCCGACGATGCCACCGTGTTTTGTTATTTGGAAGATGTGGGTGCAGACGGTTCGGTAACCTATATCACCGAAGGCTTGCTGCGGGCTTCGTTCCGGAAGATTGAAGACAACAAAATGTATAAAACCGGATACCCCGACCACACCTATTTGCGAAACGAAGAACTGCCCTATCACAAAGGCGAAGAAATAGAATTGGTGATGGATATGTTGCCCATTTCGTATCAAATGAAAAAAGGACACAGCGTTCGGTTAGCGATTGCAGGCACCGATGCCGGACACTTTGATTTGCCTAGCCCTAAGCCCGACAATTTTCAGTTTACGCTTAATAAGCGGCGGCCTTCGTTTGTGGAATTGCCGGTGGTGGAATAAGTGTATTTTTGAGGAAAATTTTTCATTTCCCCAACATTGAAACCATTTAGCATTCGGGAAAGCATTCCTAAGCCCGAAACCTGCCTGTTTCTTTTCCTGTGTTTGGTTCAATTGGTTCCGGTTTGGTTTTCGGCGGTGTTTATTTCGGGCGATGCACCGGCTCACCTATATAATAGCAGAATCATTTCGTCATTGCTATTGGATAGCGATAGCCCGTTTCAGCAATTTTTCGGGGTAGATATATTTCCCATACCGAATTTGCTTGGCCACTTTCTGCTGATATGCTTCAATACTGTTTGCAATCCAATTGTTTCTGAGAAATTAGTGTTTTCGATAGCTATATTGCTATTCCCGCTGTCGTTTCGATTATTGATTTCAAAACAAAATACGGTTATTTCCTATCTGGCACTTCCGTTTGGATTTTCGTTCCTCACCAGTATTGGATTCCAAAGTTTCTGTTTGGCATTTGGGCTGCTTTTTCTTGCAATGTATGTTTGGAATTTATTATTGGATAGGCTGTCAATTGCTAGGATAATTGCCTTTATAATCACTTGCACTTTGCTTTATTTCGGCCATTTGTTGCCCTTCTTAATCTTCAATCTCTACCTTTTTGTTTACCTCGCCGTGTATGCTTTACAGAAAAAAGCACTTCCTAAAACTTCCTTACTTGTGTTGTTTTTGATGATTTCGGCAGGTTCACTTTTGGGGCTATATATTACCCGAAACGATGTTCAAACAACGATTATTAAAAAGTATTTAGACGTGTCGCTGCTTGCCGAACATATAGTGGTGGCTAATCCCCTAATTACTTTGGGTGTTACAAATGAAGCACTATTTGGAAAGGTTTTGGCCGGATTCTGTGTATTGATTCTTGCCTTTGCTTTATTTCAAAATTTCCGAAAAAGGGGCGATAAGCCGAACACAAAAAGCACCTTCTTCATCGCTACTGCAATAACCTTTGTAGCACTATTTCTGGCCTATTTTATTGCACCCGATTGGTCGGGTTCGGCGGGCTTTATCTCTATGCGGCTGTGTCTTATGGTTTGGGTTTTCTTTTTACTGATGCTATCTTTTTGGTTAAGTCCAAACAAAATTATTTCGGGCTTAGTTATGGCTTTCGTTGCTGTGGTAGTTTTATACAGAACAGATACCATCTATAAGGATTACAAGTTTCTTGGTGGAGATGCAGCCCTTTTTGTTCAGGCATCGAAAATTATTCCTGACGGGAAAGTTGTTTTACCCCTCAATTATTCCTGCCATTGGCTTGATTTTAATTTCGGAAGCTATTTGGGAATCACAAACAAGGTTATTCTTTTGGATAATTACGAAGCCGAAAAGGAACATTTCCCAACAAAGTGGAAAAGTGGAATGTTTCCCGGAAATAGGATAGGCAACGTGAGTTCAAGCAATAGGCCACGACTCGACTATTCGAAATACGAAACCGAAACGGGGGTAAAAATTGATTACATCTCCCGCCATTGCTGGTCAAAAGACTATACCGACTCTGCCACAGTGCACACCAACCGACTCATTGATTCTTGCTTTACGCCAGTATTGATATTGGAAAATGGAAGACTGGAAGTGTTTAAACGGAAATAGCAGGGGGCCATTATTCATTAGATATGCTGTCTTCAAACATAAAAACATAGCCTCTCTGCGTGCGGACGAAATAATACCTTTGTGCCTGCTTTTCAGCAGGTGTAAACTTCAAAAACTGCCCGGTATTTCCGCTCTTAAATGCAAAACAATTACTGCAACAGCCTCACTTCTTATAGCCGATTCAAAACACGCGAAGTAAAAATTGGTAGCGTCATCCTTGGTGGAAATAACCCTATCCGAGTGCAGAGTATGACTACCACCGACACGATGGATACCATCAAAACGGTGGAGCAAAGCATACGTATGATAGAGGCAGGCTGCGAATTGGTAAGGATTACAGCCCCCAGTATGAACGAGGCCAATAACCTTTTGAATATTAAAAATGAGTTGAGAAAGCGGGGCTACAACACGCCCTTGGTAGCCGATATTCACTTTACGCCCAATGCTGCCGAAGCCGCTGCCCGCATAGTGGAAAAGGTGCGGGTGAACCCAGGCAACTACGCCGACAAAAAGAAGTTTGAAGAGATAGAATACACCGATATAGCTTATGAAGCCGAACTGGAACGCATCCGAAACCGTTTCACGCCTTTGGTAAAAATATGTAAAGAACACGGCACTGCTATGCGGATAGGAACTAACCATGGCAGCCTCAGTGACCGAATCTTGAGCCGCTATGGCGATACGCCACTAGGGATGGTGGAAAGTGCGATGGAGTTTTTACGGATTTGTCGGGATTTGAACTACCACGAAATTGTGCTTTCCATGAAGGCAAGCAATCCTCAGGTGATGGTACAGGCCTATCGTTTGCTCGTAAGTCAAATGATGGAATTGGGATGGGATTATCCTTTGCACCTCGGCGTTACCGAAGCCGGTGAAGGTGAAGATGGACGAATTAAATCTGCCGCAGGGATTGGCACTTTGTTGGAAGACGGATTGGGCGACACCGTGAGGGTTTCACTCACCGAAGACCCCGAATTTGAAATTCCGGTGGCCTTGGATTTAGTGAATCGATACTCTAAAAGGAATGAAGCACCAGCCATAAAACCGTTCACTCTAAATCCCATAAATCCTTTTGAATACAGCAAACGCAAAACCGAAGCCGTGAAAAACATTGGCGGCCATAGTGTGCCAAGGGTAGTTGGTGATTTATCTCATTTCGTGAAAAATAGCCCGAATGCTAGTATATCACCCGCCAATTTGTTTGGGTTGGGATATGCCTATTCGGTGGAGATGGATAAATGGAACCTCGCCGAACAAGCAGTGGACTATGTTTACTTGGCTGATGGCACATTAGATTTTGAAATCCCCGGCACCTTAGGGGTTATCCTAAATTCCGATAATTGGTTAAAACACCAAAACAGAGAGCGGTTCTACCCACTTTTCTGTGGTTCACAAATATTGGAAGCTACCAATTTTCACCCTGAACTCAACTTTGTGGCGGCAGATTTCAATACCCTCACCGCCGATTATCTCACGAAG